>JAJZCA010000020.1 GCA_021798735.1 Acidobacteriota bacterium
GGCTGGTACTTTGAGTTCAACAACGAGTTCTACCCGGACATCGACGATTCCGCGCAGGTGCTGCTGGCGCTGAACAAGGTCGAAAATCCCAGAGAGCGATACCAGTACGAGGTGACCCAGCGGGCGATCCGCTGGATATGGGCGATGCAGTGCAGGAACGGAGGCTGGGCCAGCTTCGACAAAGACAACACGAAGATGATTTTCCAGAACATTCCTTTCGCGGACCATAATGCCATGCTCGATCCGCCGACGGTCGACATTACCGGGCGCATTCTGGAAATGCTCGCCAGCTACGGTATCGCGCCAGAGGACCCGCGGGTGCAGAAGGCAATCCAGTTTATCTATCGCGAGCAAGAGCCGGACGGAAGCTGGTTCGGGCGTTGGGGCGTCAATTATTTGTACGGCACGTTCCTGGCGTTGCGCGGATTGGAGGCGATGGGCGTATGGAACCACGAGCCGCAAATTCAGCAGGCGGCGGAATGGATTCGCATGGTGCAGAATGCCGACGGGGGCTGGGGTGAAAGCTGCGCCAGCTACGACGACCCGACCGTGCGAGGCATCGGCGTCAGCACCGCTTCGCAAACCGCGTGGGCCATTCTTGGGTTGCTGGCTGCGGGAGATATCCGCAGCGATTCTGTCGCCAAGGGTATACGCTGGTTGCTGCAGCGCCAGCAAGCGGATGGTTCCTGGACGGAGGATCGCTATACGGGCACCGGATTTCCGCGAGTTTTTTATTTGTCATACCACATGTATCGCAACTATTTTCCTCTGCTGGCGCTTACAACGTATCGGAGAGCCAAGCAAGCGGAAAGCTTGGAAACGAAAATCTGACAGGAACAACTTTTGTTCATCATGCGGTCGCACCGAACGTAAGAACGGACTCGAACCGAAGCAATAAGGAGAATCTGAATGGCTGTGCCAATCTCACAAATGTGGACGGTTGCAACCTATGTGTTGCGCCAGCGCTGGAGTGGCCGGAAACGCTATCCCTTGGTTCTGATGCTGGAGCCGTTATTTCGCTGCAACCTGGCCTGCGCCGGCTGCGGAAAGATTCAGTACCCCGCGCACATCTTGAAAAAACAGTTGACGCCGGAAGAATGCTTTCGTGCGGTTGATGAATGCGGGACTCCAATGGTTTCGATTCCCGGGGGAGAACCGCTTCTTCATCCTCAGATAGGGGAGATTGTTGAGGGATTGGTTGCAAGAAAGAAATATATTTATCTGTGCACCAATGCTTTGTTGCTGAAGGAAAAGCTGCATCTATTCAAACCCAGCAAATATCTTTCGTTCTCTGTGCATATGGATGGGCAGCGCGACCATCATGATTTCTCGGTGTGCCTGGAAGGTGGATACGACAAGGCGATCGAGGGAATCCGCGAGGCGGTTTCCAAGGGTTTTCGCGTGACGACCAATACGACCTTGTTCGACGGCGCCGATCCGAACAGTGTGCGTGCCTTCTTTGACGAGATGATGCAGGTTGGCGTCGAGTCCATGATGGTGGCGCCTGGATACACCTACGAAAAGGCTCCGGATCAAAAGCATTTTCTGGGTAGAGCGCGCTCTCGCAGGCTGTTTCGCGCAATTCTGGCAAACCGCAAGAAGAGCTGGCGCTTCAATGCATCGCCGATGTATATGGAGTTTCTGATGGGCAAGCGGGACTTTAGTTGCACCCCGTGGGGCATGCCGACCTATAACATCTTCGGCTGGCAAAAGCCCTGCTATCTGCTTCAGGACGGCTATGCGGACAGTTTTGCGGAGCTGATGGAAGCTACGGAGTGGGCGCACTACGGTACCGAATCGGGGAATCCGAAGTGCGCGAATTGCATGGTGCACTCCGGATACGAAGCCTCGGGTGTGAATTTCACATTTAGCTCATTGAAAGGATTGTGGGCGACCGCGAAAGCGACGATGACGCTCTATCCGGACCACGGAGCACTCGACCTGTTGAGTCAGCCGGTGAAGCCGGTGCATGCGAAAAATCCCCTGGTCAACATTGACGTGCCGCAAACCGCGCTGGAGGAAACTCACGTATGACGGGACCTGCGACGAAGCCAGTGTCCGATCCTGATGCGATGGAAGTAGCGCCAGGAGCCGAGCGCGAAATTCTGGAAGGCTGGATTCCAGCACTGGCCACCGAAGAAGAAACTCGCGAAGCGCTGGAGCAGGCCTTTGGCTATCGCGGCGATGTGACCATCACGCTGAAGACCGGCGTCCGCATTGAAGGCTATATCTTCGATCGCCGACCCGCAGCGGCGCTGCATCGCGCGGTTGTTCGCATCATGCCGAAAGATACCTCGGAGCGCGTGTCAATTCCTTACTCAGAGATTGCCGGGCTGGCGTTTACCGGACGCGATTCCGCGGCGGGCAAAAGCTGGGAAGCCTGGGTGCAGCGCTATTGGGAAAAGAAAGCCGCCGGCGAAAAGAATATCGGCATCCAGGCGGAAGCGCTGGACTAAACGAAATTCCAAATGTAAAAGCTCTAAAAATACCGCCAGTGGAAGGAGGATTGTCATTCTGAGCGTAGCGAAAACTCAGGGTTTTATGGCCATGCTACCCATGCGAATATTCCCTGGATTTTTCACTTCTGTCGCGGCGGCGACCTTCGTTCAGAATGACTGCCTTCAACACCCGGCCATGCTACCGATGAATTTGCTCTAGACTGACTGGTACGCAGTTTCGATCTTTTTTTGTTCCCTCCTTATGCGGATCTTTGTTACCGGAGCCACTGGATTTGTCGGCAGTCATGTGGCTCGAGCGCTGGCCGCAGCCGGAGCAGATCTGCGTTTGCTGACCCGCAAAACCAGTCGCACCGAACATCTGCAAGGGCTGAGCGCGGAGCTCGTCACGGGCGATTTGCTGGCGCCTGAAAATTTGCGCGGCGCAATTTCAGGCTGTGAAGCTCTGGTCCATGTGGCTGCCGATTACAGGCTGTGGGTGCCCGATCCCAAGACAATGTATGCGGCCAATGTTGAGGGGACGAAGGCCCTGCTGCGGCTGGCGCGGGAAACAGGCGTCAGTCGCATCGTCTACACATCCAGCGTGGCGACCATGGGATTTCGCTCCGACGGTACCGTGGTTGACGAAGAAACTCCAGTATCGATTGCCAACATGATCGGCCATTACAAGCGTTCCAAGTTCATGGCCGAACAGGAAGCCATCGCGGCGGCGCGTCTTGGCCAGCGGGTTGTCATTCTGAACCCAACCACGCCAATCGGGGCGGATGACGCGAAGCCGACACCGACCGGTCGCATCGTGGTGGACTTTCTGAATCGGAAATTTCCAGCGTATGTGGATACCGGTTTGAACCTGGTGGATGTACAGTCGGTCGCCGCAATGCACGTGGCTGCACTGGAGCGCGGTAGTCTGGGGGAGCGGTACATTCTAGGTGGAGAAAATCTTACGCTGAAGCAAATTCTGGATCGTATGGCTACCATGACAGGGTTGCCCTCGCCAACGATGCGAGTGCCGCACTCCGTCGCCATGGCGTTTGCATTTTTAGATGAATGGATGACGGGACGCATTCTAGGGCGTGAGCCGCGAGCAACTGTGGAAGCTGTGCGAATGGGAAAGAAGAAAATGTATGCCAGCTCCGCGAAGGCGGAACGGGATTTAGGCTATCGGGTGCTTCCAGTCGATTCCGCGCTGCGTGCGGCAATTGACTGGTTCCGCGCCCACGGGTACGCTCCCGAGTCATGAACTCACGGATCGCAATTCTTGCTGCGTTGCAACGCGAAGTTGCGCCGCTGGTGCGTGACTGGCCGGTTCGAACCGTTTCGCGTAGTGCGGGAACACGCGTGTGGGAATGTGATCGTGCGGTAGTTGCATGTGCGGGCATGGGCCGTGATCGCGTGACGCGCGCTTTGGAACTGGCCGAGTCCCGAGGACCGCTGCATTTGGTGATTTCTATAGGATATGCTGGGGCATTGCGGACCGGGATGCCAACCGATACGGTTTATTGGCCGTCGATTGTGATCGACGATCGAACCGGGGAGCGGTTTGCATGCAGCGATGGAGTGGGAACTTTGGTGACTATGGATCATGCGGTCGGACGCGAGGAAAAGTTGACGCTGGCTGCCCGCTGGAACGCAGACCTTGTCGATATGGAGTCGGCAACGGTTGCGCGATTGGCGAGATTACGCGCATTGCCGTTTCGCGCGCTCCGCGCCATCAGCGATTCGGTCGACGACAATCTGCCTGATTTTAGCCGGTTTACCGACGAGCGCGGGGGATTTCGCAGCGGCTCGTTTGCGATGTATGCAGCCTTGCACCCATGGTTGATCCCAACGACGCTCCGGCTCGGCAAACAGTCTGCGCGGGCGTCGCAAGCGATTGCAGAAGCATTACAGCAGATTTTGCAGCAAGCGGAATAAAATGGATACAGTGACGACCTACAACGGTACAATTCCTTCGACAATGCGTGCAGCAGTCTATCGCGGTATCAACGACGTTCGCGTAGAGAGCGTGCCGGTTCCCGCCATTGGATCGGGCGAAGTCCTGCTCAAGATTCACATCTGCGGAATTTGCGGCACCGATCTGAAAAAGATTCATACAGGTTCACACTCCGCGCCAAGAATCTTCGGCCATGAAATGGCAGGGGTGATCGCAGCCGTCGGCGACAAGGTCAGCGGCTGGAAAGTCGGCGACCGGGTTATGGCCTTTCACCACATTCCCTGCGGGAAGGGCTGTTACTACTGCAGGAAAAAAACATTCTCTCAGTGCGAAAGCTACAAACGCGTGGGTTGTACGGCCGGATTTGAGCCGTCCGGCGGAGGCTTTGCCGAATATATTCGCGTGATGGATTGGATCGTCGAACGCGGACTGGTGCGTATTCCGGACCATGTTCCTTTTGAACAGGCGCTATGGATTGAGCCCGTCAATACTTGCTATAAGGCGATTCATAAACTGCAACTTGACGCAGACGAAACTGTGCTGGTGATCGGACAGGGGCCTATCGGGATTTTACTGGCCTCGTTAGCGCGGCAAACAGGTGCGAAGGTGCTGACTTCAGACCTTTATCCCTCACGCCATGAAGTTGCGGCACAATTCGATCTGCATCACCCTATTTATGCCGACAAGCAGGATCCAATCGCCATTGTGAAAGAACACACAGAAGGCCGCGGCGCGGATGTTGTGATTGTGGCCGTAGGCGGAAATGCATTGATTCGCCCCGCGATGGATGCAGCGCGTTTTGGCGGCAGAGTGCTGCTGTTTGCCGCCACCCAGCATGGCGAGACCGTGATTGACCCTGCCGCGATATGCATGGACGAAAAATCTCTGATCGGATCCTACAGTTCATCCGCCGATGTGCAACAGACGGCTTCCCAATTGGTTCTGGACGGCTATACCGACCGTTTTGATTTAACCCGTTTGATCTCCCATACCTTTCCGCTGGAACAGGCGGCGGAAGCGATTGCATTCGCATCAGAACCGAAGCCAGATTCCATGAAAGTAGTGATTCAAGCGTAGTAGCCCAACGTTCCCTTATGTCAAGGATGAAAGAAGCTACAACTCGATCGACTCACCATGCAGTTTGCGAAACTATCGATATGGCCGCTGAAATGAACGCCGCTATTTTGTACGGCAAAGAAGATGTCCGGATCCAACGGCTGCCAGTTCCCGAAGCGGGCTCCGGGGAGATAGTTGTACGTGTCGCGGCCGCCTTGACTTGCGGAACCGACCTGAAAGTATTTCGTCGCGGCTACCACGAGAGAATGCTAAAGCCGCCCGCACCTTTTGGTCATGAGATGGCAGGCGTGGTTTCGCAGGTTGGCGCTGGAGTTACAAACTTCCAGGAAGGGGATCGCGTGGTCGCGGTGAACTCCGCACCCTGCGGCGAATGTTATTTCTGCGGGCGGCAACAGGAAAATCTGTGCGACGACCTGATCTTCAACAACGGCGCCTATGCCGAATATTTTCGAATTCCCGCCCGTATCGTGGTGATGAATACGTTTCATGTTCCCGATTCCATACCACTGGAACATGCGGCGCTGACAGAGCCGCTGGCCTGTGTGCTGCACGGCATGGACGAGACTGGCGCGCAGGCTGGCGATCAGATGATTGTGATTGGGGCGGGCCCCATTGGGCTGATGTTTATTCATACAGCCGCACTGAACGGAATCGATGTAATTGCTGTGGTGAAGCACCCGGAACAAGTGAAGCTGGCGCGTTCCTTTGGAGCTTGCCACGTGGTGCAGACCACGGAGACCGGCGACGTGATCGCATCCGTTCGCGCGCTCACTCCACAGCACCGCGGCGCCGACTCGGTCATTGAAGCGGTTGCGACGCCCGAGACATGGCAGTGGGCAGTGGATATGGTGCGTAAAGGCGGGGTGGTCAATTTTTTTGGTGGATGCCCGGCGGGAACGCAAGTAGCGCTCGATACCAACCGCCTGCATTACAACGACCTTACCCTGCGAGCCAGCTTCCATCATCGTCCGTCCGTGTGTCGTCGTGCCTTCGATTGGATTGCGAGCGGTCATTTCCAGAGCGATAAATTCCTGACGGGAAGCGCGTCGCTGGAAGAACTGGTTCCTGTTTTCCGTAGGTTTCTAAACCGTAACAACGACATCAAAATTGCGATCCATCCCGGCGAGGATATGCGTGATCGGTAGCGGGCTGCAACAAACGGACAGAAATTCCGAAGCGGCATTGGAGGCTGCATGGAAAAAACTTCCTGCCCGGTACCGCATGCCAACGCACACGCCCACACTGACGGAAGCACAGGCATACTGCCGCGAGCTGGCCGAATCGCACTACGAGAATTTCCACGTAGCAACATGGTTTCTTCCCAGGCGCTTGCGCCCGCACTTTCAAAGCATCTACGCATACTGCCGCATCTCCGATGACTTGGGAGACGAAGTGGGCGATGCGCAGCTATCGCTGGCGCTATTGGATTTCTGGAATGGCGAGCTGGACGCCTGCTATCGCGGAATCACGCGTCATCCTGTATTTGTTGCTCTCGCGGAAACGATCCGCGTCTGCAACATTCCCAAAAGTCCGTTTGCCGATTTGCTGGTTGCGTTTCGCCAGGACCAGACTGTCACACGCTATCGCACGATGCAGGATGTATTCGGCTACTGCCGCAATTCCGCCAATCCGGTTGGACATCTGGTGTTATATACCTGCGGCCATTGTGAGCCGGAACTGTTTGCGCTTTCAGACTTCACGTGTACTGCCTTGCAGTTGGCGAACTTCTGGCAGGATGTGCGCGAGGACTATCTGCGCCATCGAATCTATCTTCCGCTGGAAGACATGGAGCGATTTGGTGTTGGCGAGGACCAGATTCGCGACCGGCGATTTAGCCCTGAATTTCGCAGGCTGATGGAGTATGAAGTGACGTACACGCGGAAATTGTTCGATGCCGGTACTCCCTTGCTTCGCTATGTCGACAAAGAGATGGCCGTCGACATTGCATTGTTCAGTCGCGGCGGTCAGGAGATTTTACGTGCAATTGAGAGCCAGGGTTACGACGTGCTGCGCTCTCGCCCCGCCATTTCCAAACCGAGGAAAGCCGCACTGCTGCTACGTGCCATGGTAGGGCGACTGACCGCAAGGCAGGCTGCGTGACCGATTCTGTTGCGCAAGCGTACGACGCCTGCGAGGCGATTGCGCGGCGAGAAGCAAAGAATTTTTATTACGCATTCCTTGCATTGCCCAAGCCGAAACGCGCTGCCGTGTGTGCCGTCTATGCTTTCATGCGCCATGCGGACGATCTGGCAGATGATGAGCGAATCCCCCGCGAGCAGCGGCTGCTTCAATCCCAAGACTGGCTGCATGAATGGCACAGTGCGGCAGCAGGCACTTTCACCGGCAATCCTGTCTTTGTCGCTTTGCGAGATGCGCAACAGCGGTTTGGAATTCCAATGGAACTGCTCGATCAACTGGTGCAGGGAACCATGCTGGATCTGACAGGTCTGGCTACCGCCGCTGAAGTCGCGACCTATCCAACTTTTGACGATTTATATCGATACTGTTACTTTGTCGCCTCCGTTGTCGGTTTGGTGTGTATTCGTATTTTCGGATACAGCGATACTCGCGCGAAAGCGTTGGCGGAACAGACAGGAATTGCATTTCAGTTGACAAATATTTTGCGCGATGTTCGCGAGGATGCAGAACGTGGCCGCATCTATCTCCCGCTTGACGATCTCAAACGGTTTCACTTGACAACGGAACAGTTCATTTCAAATCGGGGCAATCGAAAACTTACACCGGACGAACGCGACTTAATGGAGATGGAGGCTGCGCGCGCTCGTCAATATTATTCGGCTGCGGAAAGCCTGTTGCCGCTCATTTCCCGCGACAGCCGAGCTGCTTTATGGGTGCTGGTGACGATATACCGGCGTTTGCTGGGGCGCATCGAGAAGGCGCAATACCAGGTGTTCTCCGCCCGAGTGACCGTGCCGACTGGTGAAAAGATCTGGATACTGGCTCGCGGATTGTGGATGGCGCTTCGCCTGCGGTTTGCTCAAAGAGATTAGTCGACAGACATATATATTTGTGATGACTCCGACGGAACCCATGGCGAACGAGACTACCCACAGTGCTGGCATTCACGACGTAGCG
This sequence comes from Acidobacteriota bacterium, assembly GCA_021798735.1. Taxonomy (GTDB): domain Bacteria; phylum Acidobacteriota; class Terriglobia; order Terriglobales; family Acidobacteriaceae; genus JAKAAZ01. Next base: position 8,563 of record JAJZCA010000020.1, read on the forward strand.
GTCGTTGGAGGAGGACTTGCCGGTCTGTCGGCTGCCTGTGCGCTGGCCGACTCCGGCTATCGGGTTCATCTGATCGAGCGGCGTCCGTACGTCGGCGGGCGAGCCTCTTCGTATGTACATCCCGGTACTGGAGAAGTCGTCGACAACTGCCAGCATGTTTTGCTTGGCTGCTGTACGAACCTAATCGCTTTCTATAAGCAGCTCGGCGTGGCCGATCGGATTCGCTGGTTCGATCGCATTACGTTTCTCGAACCGGGTGGGCGGCGGAGCTTGTTGCGTTCAAATCTTCTGCCGGCACCACTGCATAATGCAGTGGCATTTCTTCGATCTTCCGCGCTCTCGGTTGCCGACAAGGTTGCCATTAGCCGCGGAATGCTGACTTTTCTACAGGGAGTGCCTCCAGACAATAGAGAGAATTTTGCGGGATGGCTGGCTCGACATGGACAAACGCGGCGCGCCATCGATCGATTCTGGAACCCAGTCCTGGTGAGTGCGCTGAACGAAGATCTGGGCCGCGTTTCCGTGCACTATGCCGCGATGGTCTTTCGCACGTCCTTCATGCTGTCTGCGCAAGCCGGGTGGATGGGCGTGCCGACGATTCCGTTGAGTGAACTGTATTCGCACGCAGTCGGATTTATTCAGTCGCACGGCGGGGAAGTAAGCTTGCGGAAAAGTCCGGACAGCTTCCAATACGACGAACGCAGTCACCGCTGGCGAATTGGGCTTGAGGGTGGCAATGTTGAGGCGGATGCTGTGGTGCTCGCGGTTCCGTTTGAGTCCATGCAGAAATTATTGCCGCTGTTGCCAGCCTCGCCCGACCGCACGTCGGCGTCGCTCGATGAGACGCTTGGCCATTTCCAACACTCTCCCATAACGGGTATCCATCTCTGGTTCGATCGTACGATCACCGATCTGGACCATGCAGTTTTGCTCGATACCACGATCCAATGGATGTACAACAAGACTCGACTGCAGCCACAGCGGCGTTCCGGCGACACGGGAAGTTATCTTGAGCTGGTGGTGAGCGCGTCGAAGTTGCTGGTGCCCATGCCTCGGCAAGAAATCATCGATCTGGCACTGCGGGAACTGGCGGAATTCTTTCCAATTGTGCGTGAAGCGAAGCTGTTGAAGGCTGCGGTGGTGAAAGAAGTGCGCGCAACGTTTTCCGTGACTCCGGGACTGGACGCTTATCGACCTGGGCCGATCACAGCCTGGCCGGGATTATTTCTGGCGGGGGACTGGACCGCTACCGGTTGGCCTTCGACCATGGAAGGCGCGGTACGCAGTGGGTACCTTGCGACGGAAGCATTGACGCGAGCGGCTGGAAATCCGCGGAAATTCTTGCGACCGGATTTGCCCCCGCAAGGGCTGATGCGCCTATTTCGGTAGAAAATTTATATCGGCTAACGACTCAGGAAAAATACGCCTGTACAAACGCACACGGCAGCGATCCAGCGGCGGCCGTCCACATTTTCCTTCAATATCCACTTCGCCGCAAAGGCGTTTGTCACGAAGGTAAGGGCGGCCGACGCCGGCGCGACCAGACTGACATCAGCCCAACTGAGCGCAAACAGCAGCGAGAAAAAACTCAGGGCCATACACAGAACGCCAGAAAAAAAACGCGTATTGCGCAATACCGCCAGGATCGCTCCGCTGAATCCGGAATGGCTGCGGATCACGTCGAAATCCCCGATCTGACGGATAGCACCCGCGAGCAGAACATCGCCGGACGTGGCCAGCAGGACGATCACGCCGATCATCGCCCAGACGGAGCCTTCGCCAGACAAGTTCATGCTGAGCGCCCTCGTTTTCCATTCGTGGAGAGTTCGCCGGTGTCCGCAGAAATGGCAATTTCCTCATTCTGGCCATGATGAGTGTGATTCGTGTAGGAGGGCCCTCGCGTGACGAAGCCGACTCCAAGCGTGATGAGGGCAATCCCCACCCAACGCCCAGCGGAAATAGTTTCGTGCAGCCAGAACTTCGACAGTAGGGCAACGATTACATAGCCAAAGCCAGTTGCGGGAAGAACGAATGTCAGGTCTGCCCAGGAGAGCGCCGTTAAGTAGGAAGCAAAAAATAGGATCAGAAAAACGATGCCGCTAAGAACCCAAGGATTCTTTAGCGCAATCAAAAGGCCAAGGAGATGATGTAGAGAGACGGGACCGACTTGCTTCATACCGGCGCTCAGAAATGTGTCGCCCACCGATGCGCCGACCATCACAGCGCCGAGGATCAGGTAGCGGCGAAACGTCATGGTGGACTGCGAGATGGCGATGGCGAGACTCCTCCACCTGCGTTGCAGGTTTCAGTTGTTGCTTGTTGGCGTGCGCAAGAGAAACGCGGTCAGCGTATTGTGGGCTGACCGCGCGGATGAAATCCAACCGAACCGGCGTGCCCTAAGACCCGTTCCACGGCTACTATGTCCCGGCCAAGGATTACCAGGGCAGATTTTCTGAATGAAAAGCTGCGCAAAGATCTAGTCCGCTGGGTACACCGACCGTGGAACTGCTCTAGGCGCCGACTTGTTGCGTTGCGGCTAGCGCAGCCTTGTCACGCTTGCTTTTTGCAACCACGCGGTTGCGTTGTGCACGCAGTTTCAGGAACGCCTTCGCTTCGACATACAAACGAGGCAGGTCACGATTCATGATCGCCTTGCTAACTACGCGCCAAGCCGCTTTCGGACGGAAATAGTACTCATCGTAGAAACGATGCACCATTTCAAGGACGTAGTCCGTTGGCAGTCCGGGATACTCGACATGGGCCAACTGATGGCCTTCCTCATCGACCATGGCGCCGTTGTTGATGATGAAACCGTTGCTCTTGGCGAAGTCGTAAAACTCCGTTCCTGGATAGGCGTGCGCAATGGATACCTGAATCGTTTCCACGTCGAGCGACTTGGCGAAATTGATGGTGTTGCGAATGGATTCTTTGGTTTCGCCCGGAAGTCCAAGAATGAAGTCGCCATGGATCGTGAGGCCGAGATCGTGGCAGTCGCGGGTGAAGTCGCGCGCGCGTTCGACGGTGGCACCCTTCTTGATGTTCTTCAGAATTTGAGGGTCGCCGGATTCAAAGCCAACGATTAGTAGCCGACAGCCAGCCTCGCGCATCGCTTTCAGCGTTTCGCGATCTGTGGTGACGCGCGATGTGCATGACCAGGTAAGGCCAAGCGGCTTGAGTTTTTCGCAAAGCTCGATGGTGCGAGCCTTTTGAATGTTGAACGTGTCGTCGTCGAAAAAGAACTCTTTGACATGCGGGAAAAGCTCTTTGGCGTGCGCCATTTCCGCAGCCACGTCATCGGTGGAACGCTTTCGCCAGGCGTGTCCGCTCAGGGTCTGCGGCCACAGGCAAAAGGTACATTGCGCTGGACAGCCGCGGGTGGAGTAAAGCGATACATACGGATGCAGCAGGAAGGGGACGTTATATTTCGTCACGTCCATGTTGGCGGCGTATACGTCGGTCACCCAGGGCATCGCGTCCAGATCTTCTACCTGCGGACGATCGGGATTATGCACAATCTGTCCATCCTGGCGATAACTGATCCCAAGAATTTCATTCAGCGGTTTGCCGTTGGCAAACTCGACCGTGGAGAAATCGAATTCGCGGCGGCAAACAAAGTCGATTACAGGGCATTCGTTCAGCGCACGATCCGGCGATGTCGTGACCGGCGGTCCGACAAAGGCAATGCGAATCGAAGGATTGGCTGCTTTGATCGCTTCCGCCAACTTTTGATCGCCCTGCCAGCCGGGGGTGCTGGTGAACAGCACCAGAAACTCGTACTGCTTGCAGATTTCGATGGTTTCCGTCGCGCTTACGTGGTGCGGCGGCGCATCGAGCAAACGCGAACCTTCCAGCATTCCTGCCGGATATGCCAGCCAGACCGGGTACCAGTAGGATTCAATTTCGCGGGTGGCGGGCCAGCGCGAACTGGCGCCACCATCAAAATTCTCAAAGGAGGGCGGGTTAAGAAAGATCGTCTTTAGGGGCATAAAGTCAGCCTTCAGTTTATCACTTGAGCGGACCTGAATGTCGGTTTCCGATGGCTTGCGGAAAGGATTCCCTTAGAGGAATTTTCACTGCAGCAAGAAGTCCGGCAGGCGCCAACGGCTCGCAGCATTTCTGGTGAGTCAATGAGATGCAGATGGCACGCTGATCGTCTCCGCGCCGCCCTGCGGCTGCGCGCTTTGCTTGGCCCAATCTTCCAAGCTGCCCAGGGCGCTTAACAGATTTAGCTTCACTCGCGTCACGTTGAACTGCGCGTCGGCCAGATCGACATAACTTTTGCGCTCTTCCACCCGAAATTGATCGGCACGCTGCGGCGGCACGGGCTGACCGTTCGCGGCACCCTGGTTCATTTCAGTTACGGTGGCTGCCAGTGTGTCCTGCGCAAGCTGCTGCTGCAAATCGGCGACTTGCTCCTGCGCTTCCAGTTCGCGCAGGCTATGGACCAGCGCGAGGTTGTTCTCGTTGCTTTGAATTTTCGCGAGTTCCGCCTGCTGGCGGTCATGTTTCGCGATCGCCGCCGATTGCAGGGCCTTATCTTTCAGGGTTTGGTCAAACAGGGGCCACGTGGCCTGGATGCCGACAGCGATATTGTTCGCCTGAAACGCCAGATAGTAGTTTTGATATCCATTGAAGCTGGAAAACCGGCTGTACTGGAACACACCGATTACGGTGGGACGGCTTTTAGCTTTCTCATCACCCCATGCGTTGTATGACCTTGCGTCCGCGGTAGCGAATGCAGCCTGCACGGCTGGCGACTCTGCCACTTTCGACATCAATCCGTGGAAATCGAGGTCGGGCAAAGCTGGAACGCTCGATGCAGCCGGAGTGATCCCATCCGCATCCAGGCCGGTCAGTCCGGATAGATGCTTGCGCAATTCATCCGCATGGTCCTCCAGTTGAATTTTCTGCAGTTGGATCTGCGCGCGCGTCAACTGCGCCCGGGTCAGTTTCATTTTGCTTTCCAGGCCGGCATGCAAGCGGTCTTCGAGCACTCCCACAAGCTTGTCCGCATCCGCAAGGGCCTGCTGCAACGCCTGGATTTCGGTCAGCGTTTTGTCCAGCTCAATGTAATTTACGGAGGCATCCAGGATCACTTGCCGGCGCGCATCTTTGAGGCTGAGCGTGGCTGCCTTGGTCGCGGCGCGGGCAGAACGGATGTAATCGCGTTGCGCATAGCTGAAGAGCATGAACTGCGACTGGACGTTGAATAGCGTCGGATTGCCGAGAGGGAAGCCATACGAGTATCCCAGGCCGGAGCCCACCGAAAAGTTGGGGATATAGATATCCCGAGTCTGCATCCATACGGCACGGGCGTGCTGCTGCTCCGCCTCTGCCATGCGAACGGTTCTGCTGTTGCGCAATGCCAGATCGACTACCGTGTACAGCGACACATCGCCAGTCGTCGATGCATTCTGTTTTGCGAAGTCAGATGTCTCGACACTTGATCCGGCCGTCGCAGGGGCTGTGCCGGTATCTGAAAGATAGGAAGCCGCAGGATAAGAAAGAACCGCGGTCGGACGAGGGGCATTCGGCAGCGTTGCATCCGTCCGCTGGGCATAGCCTGCCAGAGTGAGGGACACCCCGGTTGCCAATACAGCGAGAATTCGTTTCGCGTTCGGTTGGATCGTGCCCATCCCGTCTGATTCTAAACGCAGCCGGCGACGGCGATTTCTGTCGGCGGAATTCCAAAGCGGAGAATGCAGATGTGGCGTCATCCGCGGGACGCCTGTCGCGCTGGTTGATAGCTGCTTGCCAGAGCGTGTGCTGCGGCATAATCCTGTGCGGCCGCCGCCTGTTCTCCGCGAGAGGCCAGTAAATTGCCGATCTGAACGTACACCTGAAACACGGGTGCTTCTTCTGATTGCTGGCGCGACGCTAGATATTGGCGCAACATGTGCTGCGCCTGCTGTAAATTTTGATGCTTTTGTATCAGCAACGTGGCCCCTTGCACAAGAGCTTCTCCGTTGGACGGGTCCGCTTCGATTCCGCTTTGAATCGCCTGTTGCATGGAGGCTAGATTTTTTCTTTCCGCATAGAACCCAGCCAGATTCATCCATTGTTCCGCAGGGTTCGGGGAAGTCTGAATTGCCAGCTTCCATTGTTGCTCCGCATCGGTAAAATCCGATTTCTTCTCGTCGATCTTCGCCTGCAGTTCGTGGTAACGGGGCGCGCTTAAAGGCTTGAGTTGCTGAGCAATTTGTTCAGCATGTGTCGTTCCGCCGCCTAAGATTCGCGGGACATCCACCAGGTATTCTCCCAGGTCCGAGAGCGCGGACAGATTCTTTGCATCGAGTCGAACGGCAGTTTCAAATTCGGCGTGGACCTTTTTCGCCAGCGAGTACGCGTTGACTAGCGACGCATGAGCGGCCGCCCCGCCGTATGCTCGACCGAGCCACTGGTGGTAGGCGCTGCGATTGGGATCAAGTTCTATCGCGCGACTGCATTCCTGCTCGGCATCGCTCCACTGTTCTTCTTGAATGTAGACACGGCACAGCAGATTATGGGCGGTTGCATTGGTGAAGTTTTTGGATAGCTCTTGCCGAAGTAGCGAAATGGCGTCATTGGCACGCCCGTTATTCAGATCCTGACGAATAGACCGATAGACTCCCGGACTGGAAGCCGCCGCCGAGACCAAGCGGCCCGGCTCCATTGCCAAGCTGACCATTCTGCCGCAAACAAGCAAGGCCGCAATCGTCAGGAAACGGCGCAGGAGCTGCAATGGAGCGATACATTCCATACGCTATTCCGCGCGGCGCACAGCCTGGCCGCTCTGCAGGGTGGAAGCATCAACGGCTGAAAGCACCACGACAGTACCCTGCTCCAGTCCAGAAACGATCTGCACTTCAGTCAGATTCAAGGCGTCAATGGTGACAGGGATGCGCTTCAGCCGGCCATTGTCAATCCCGAATACATAGTCCCCGTCATCGTCGATGCGCAAAGCTTCGCGCGGAATCAGCAGGACATTTTTCAGGTCTTTCAAAACCACCGTAATGGTGACGTTCGTATTCGGTAAAAGGGTTTCGTCCGCGTCATCGACCGAGACCAGCGCCTCGCCGACATTTCGAGTGCCGTAGGGAATGATGGTGGAGGGCGTGCGGATCACGTGTCCGTGCCAGACGCGATTCGGGAGCGCTGCCCAGACAATCGTTACCGGTTCGCCGACCTTCAGCTTCCCGATCTCCGGCTCGTCAAAATACGCCTGCACCTGGATCTGTTTCAGGTCCGCCATCTGCAGCAACTGGGCGCCGCCAGGAACAAAATCGCTGGTTTGCGTAGATACCGAGTAGACGGTTCCGGCGAAAGGCGCACGCACGTTTTCTCGCTGCAGTGTGTCGAGCGCCGAAGTATACGCCGCCTGCGCATTCTCTAAATTTGCCATTGCATGCTGCAGGTCGATGGGAGCATATCCCTGTGTTTGCTGCTGACCGAGGGCCTTTAACCCGGCATCATCCGCCGCAAGCAATCTGCGTGCCGCGTCGACTTCGCTGGTAGATGCCGCGCCTTGCTGGTGCAATTTCTCCAGCGTCGCCAGGGTCGCCGCTTGCTGATCTCTGGCTGTTTTGGCCTTGTCGATATCGCTGGTCCTGGCGATCTGTTCGTGGCGTGTCCCGCCCCTGCGCAAAGCCTCAAGTTGCGCCTGCGCTCCGCGAACCGCAGCAAGAGCAGCTGCAACCTGCGTACGTGCCTCAGAATCGTCCAGTGAGATAAGAAGCTGACCGGCGGCTACTTTTTCGCCTTCATGCACATACACGGCTTTTACCGTCCCGGGTAGGGGACTGAACGCCGCAAAATTGTGAGTGGGCTGGACCACACCGTTGGTGGCCAGAGTACTGACCAGTTCGCCCATTTCCGCCTTCGCCGTCCGTACCTGAATCACATTGCGGGTCGAGTAGTACAGCAGGATGGCAGCAGCCAGCAGAGCCAAAGCAACCAGGAGCCAAATCTTACGTTTCTTTTGCGAAGTTTCTTGTGAAGACGGAGCGGCCATAGTGAGATCTTGGTATCTCTTAGAAGAATCAGTATATAAGACGCTGGAGGTTGGTATTGCGATTCAAGGGATTCAGGGTAATCCCGGAGATCCTGCAAATCTTGACAATCAAACTCTCAAAGTAGTTAAGGCGGATACGGCTAGCGACGGCGGATGCTGGGAGTCCGAATTTCGTACAATCAAGCCATATGTCATCCACCGCAAAACGAAATGCGCCAAGATATACCGAGGACCACGCGCAGGCTGGCCTCGACTTCAATTTCCCAGAGATTGAGACCTGGCCGAACCAGTTTCCAGGCTATGAGATTCTGATCGACGACCCGGAGTTTACCTCGGTGTGCCCTAAGACTGGATTGCCGGACTTTGGCGTGGTTCTTTTGCGTTATGAGCCGCGGAAGAAATGCCTGGAGCTGAAGTCGTATAAGGAATATCTCTTTTCGTATCGCAACCTCGGAATCTTTCAAGAAAATGTCGTCAACCAAGTGTTGAAGGATGTCGTGAGGGCCTGCAACCCGGTGTGGGCAACGGTACGCGGAGAGTTTCGTCCGCGCGGCGGCATCTCGACCATAGTCGAAGCACGGTGGCCGCTCCAGAAATAGGCAGAAAACAGAAGGAATCCTCACGGCGCAGTGTCACCCTGATATGCTGGCGGCTCATGGCGGTTGAGAATGCCAACTCTTCAAAGCGACTCCCAGCCTCGGCTGCGTGGACAGCGCTCGCCCTGCTGACGGCGCTGAACCTGCTGAACTATACCGACCGCTATGTGCTGGCGGGCGTGCAGCCGCTGGTTCAGCGAGCTTTTCAGGTGAACGATGAACGCATCGGCAGCCTGACATTCGCTTTTTTCATCACCTATATGTTTGCCGCTCCGCTGACGGGATGGCTGGGAGATCGCTTTCCGCGCAAGCCGCTGATCCTTGCCGGCGCGCTGTTCTGGTCGCTGCTGACGCTTTCAACGGCGTTGGTCCATACCTTCGGGGAACTCTATGTGCGACACGCGCTGGTCGGCATTGGCGAGGCAAGCTTCGGCATTTTTGCGCCCGCGCTGCTGTCGGATTATTGGCCGCCAGAGCAGCGCAATCGCATCCTGACCCTGTTCTATCTCGCGCTGCCGATCGGCGCGGCACTCGGTTACATTCTGGGCGGAACATTGGGGCAGGCGTATGGATGGAAAATGCCGTTTTATGTCGCGGCGGCTCCTGGCCTGGTGGTGGTATTGCTGGTCTGGATTTTTCTGCGGGAGCCCGCGCGGGGCGCCACCGAGCCGCTGAAAATTCGATCGGATCGAGCGACACTCTCCGGATTGACGCACAATGCCGCGTACTGGACTGCAACCCTTGGCATGGCGATGATGGTGTTTACGCTGGGAGGAATTTCCGTTTGGATGCCCACCTTTCTCTATCGCTACGGGCACTATTCTTTGGCCGGCGCCAGTCAGATTCTGGGCACGATTACCGTGGTGGATGGAATTGTGGGAACGTGGCTCGGTGGATGGCTGGCGCAGCGATGGCTGCGGCGCAACAAGGCCGCACTCTATTTACTGTCCGCGTGGAGCGTTCTGTTGGCAGCGCCGTTCGCGGTGCTGGTTTTCTATGGGCCGCGCACTACCATGGTGCCTTGCCTGGCGATGGCGGAGTTCTTTTTGTTTTTGAATACCGGACCCTTGAACGCCGCCATTGTGAACGCGGTCGACGCGCCAATTCGTTCGACGGCGATTGCAATTGAACTCTTCATGATTCACGCGCTCGGCGATGCTCCGTCACCGCGTATCATCGGCTGGATCTCCGATCATTCTTCGTTGCGCGACGGGCTGGCCGTGACTCTGATTACGCTGCTGCTTTCGGCGTTCCTGAATTTCGATGGGGCAAAGTATGCTCCGGATATCGAGAAGGCCGCGGTCTGATCGAAACCGAAGAACGGCGCCAACATGGCTGTCCAAGAACCGGCATACTAGAGAAACATGCCTTCTCTGCTTTCATGGTTGCTTCACGGGCGATTTCTTTTCGCGGTGTTTGCGTGGCTGATCGCGATCGCTTGGCTGTCACGGGTGATTCCGGCGTTGTGGATGTTGCCGCGAGTTCCGAATCTCCTAAACCTGGCCCGCCTTTCCTGTGATGCGTCGGATGCGCTGACAACATTGCCTTCTGTCACGGTTATTGTGCCGGCGAAAGATGAGGCCGCTGCGATCGCGCATTCTTTGCGCTGTCTGCTGGCGTGCGACTATCCAAATCTGCAGATCGTCGCCGTCGACGATCGATCCACGGATACGACTGGCAGGTTGATGGATGAGGTTGCGGCTTCGCCCGAGGCAAAGGGCCGGTTGCGTGTCCTTCACGTGAAGGAACTGCCTGAGGGATGGCTGGGGAAGCCGCACGCCATGACTCTTGCGGCCACCGGCGTGACATCCGACTGGCTGCTGTTTACAGATGCCGATGTCGTCTTCGATCATCGCGCGATTCGGCTTGCCATCGAGTACGCAACCCGCAGTCACGGCGACCATATGGTGTTGTATCCCACGCTGATTTTGCACGGCATTGCGGAAAAGATGTTGATCGGCTTCTTTCAAAGCGTCTCCGCATTGGCGGGCCGGCCGTGGAAGATTGCCGATCCAAAGGCGACCAGGGATTACATCGGCGTGGGCGCATTCAACTTGATTCGCCGATCAGTCTACAATGCGCTGGGAGGGTACGCGGAGCTACGCATGGAGGTGCTGGAAGATATGCGTCTCGGCTTTCGCGTCAAGCGCTCCGGCTATGCCCAGCGGGTTGCGTTTGGAAAAGACTTGATTCGAATTCGTTGGGCGGAGAGCGCGTGGGGCATTCTCCATAACCTTACGAAGAACCTTTATTCCACGTTTCGTTTTCGTACTTCGTTACTGCTGGCAGCCTGCGCCGGCATCTTCGTCATGTGTCTGACGCCGTTTCTTGCGTTGTTCTTTCCTGGGGCCGCGCAATGGGCCGGAATCGTGACGCTGGTTGCGTTGCTGTTGCTGAATCTGCATTACTGGCGACTGACCGACATCCCTCCGGCGTACCTGGCGCTATTTCCCATCGCAACATTGCTGTTTATTGGAACACTACTGCGTTCGATGATTTTAGTGTTATGGCGCGGTGGAGTACTATGGCGCGGAACGCTCTATCCGCTGAAAGAGCTGCGCCGGCAGGCGGGACCGCTCTGGTGAGGAAGGGTTAGTTGCCGCGATGATGGAAGTGGACGCCATGCTGGCCACCGACTCCATTCCGTGAGGCGAATCCCTGTCCATTGTTTTCCGCGGAAAACGTTTGGACCAGCTGCGGATTGGGGTGGAATTTTGGCTTGCCTCCATGCAACTGCTCTTTCGTGCTGAACACCATGTCTGCCCGCCCCTGGATGGGATGAATTTTGCCGCGAATCTGGATCGTTTGGCCCACGAGGCTTTCAAGGCTGCCAACGCTTTTCTTATCTTCGGTGGAACTGATGATGAAGAAATGGCAATCGGCATTGGATGTTTCCGGGCTGCATACATCGAGGAAGCGGATGTCGTCGCCAGCGTCGACCACGCGGTAGACATGGGCCTCGACGCAGACGTTTTTATGGAGGTGCCGCAACGCCTGGTCGGGAGAAATGCAGGCAGGTTTTGCCAGCGCGGCAGAGCAAAACAGGAGGCAAGCGATGGGCACACTCAGCAGAATCGGCGCACGCATAGTGGAAATTCTTTCAGTGCAACAGCAACAGTTTGAGCTGCTTTCATTATGAGCCGATCCAGCCTCGGTTTCCAGAGAAAACGCGTGGAACTGCGGCGGAGCAGCGAACTTCAGGAAGAATGCGCTGCGCCGAACGACCGTTCCAGTACTGCTTTCGCGGTCCGTTGCAGCCTGGCCGCAAGCGCGTCGATGTGCCGCTCCTCGGTCAGGTAGCTGATCACCATCATGCGCAGTACGCTGCGACCGCGCACGCGCGTGGTGGAGATCCACTGCTGTCCGTCCTGCGTGATCTCGGCGGCGATTGCATGATGCAGCCGGGCGACTTCTTCTTCCGGCAGGGCCAACTCCCGTGCAGCCTTGGCGCGGAAGTTCAAAATCGTCAGGTGGCGCGGCGTCGCCAGGTCGAAGGCCCCGGTTTCGAGGACGCGCGATTCCATATAGGTCGCCAGCCGTAGTTGCGAGTCGATCAAGGCCTCATACGCCTGACGGCCGTGGACACGGAGTGTCAGCCAGAATTTCAGCGAGTTCATGCGCCGCGACCATTGTGCGGAGATTCTAAAATTATCTGGCAGGGAACTGTTCGCGGTGCGGGGCAGATAGCTGGTGTCAAGGCCGAACGTCGGCTCCAGCAATTCCGGACGGCGCGTCAGCAAAACACCGGCGGCAAACGGCATGGCCAGCCATTTATGCGGATCGACGGTGATGGAGTCCGCCAGCTCGATACCTGCAACCAGCCCGCGATGCTGATTGGAAAAAACGACCGCCGCGCCGAATGCGCCATCGACGTGGAACCAGAGATTCTGTTGACGGGCCATCGCAGCCAGCGCGGGCAGGGAATCGATGGCGCCGGAACTTGTCGTCCCCACTGTACCGACGATGGCCAGCGGCTCGAACCCTGCGCTGCGGTCGGCGGCGATGGCCGCTTCCAGCGTGCGAACATCCATCTCGGCAGCCTCGTTGACGGCAATTCGCCGCAGCGCTTTGCGACCCAGGCCCAGGAGGCCCAGCGATTTTTCCAGCGAGTGGTGCGCCTCCGACGAGGCGTAGACAACCGGCTGCTTGCCCAATCCAACCAAACCGTTGTCGGCTGCCTGCGGAAAGCGCTGGGTCAGCGCAATCGCGAGCGCGCTCAGGTTGGCTTCCGTGCCGCCGCTGGTAAATGTGCCGCCAAACTTGTCCTCGCGCCAGCCGACTCGTTCCGCAATCCAGCCAATGGTTTGCTGCTCGATGCGCGATGCGAGTTGCGAACGCGCCAGCGAAGCCAGTTGCGGATTGAGCGCGGCGACCAGGGCCTCCGCCAACACCGCCATATACGTCGGCGTGGGATTGGTCAGGCCAAAGTAGTTGGCGCTGGGAACATGAAATCCCTGATCGATCATTTGCGAGCAGATGTCGTCGAGGACAGCGGCTGCATCTTCGCCGAGTTCCGGCAAATCCTCATGGATGGGAAGGAAGCTGCGCTGCTCCGCTGGCCGTTGCACGGGGCGGTCTTTCAGGGTGGAAAAATATTCGTTGATGCGGTCGATCAACTGATAGCCAAGCTGTTGACGCTGGCGCGAATCCAAGTCAAATCCCATGTGGGTACCTGCTTTTTACCGGGTGCGATCGCTCACAGGCGCGAGTGAGTTTGCGACTTCGGCGCATCCATGGCATGAAATCTGCTCACGGTGCATCTCTGATTGTACGTCTTCTGAGGCCAGGCAAACCCATGTCTCAAAAGCGAGACATGGGGCACCCAGGTTTGCAGTTACTCGGAAATCGCGTCGGCATCGGACTGCTTGACCTGGGGACGCATTAAGGGGAACAGGATCACGTCGCGGATGGAGCGGGAGCCGGTCAGCACCATGGTAAGCCGATCGATGCCGATGCCTTCGCCGCCGGTGGGCGGCAGGCCAAAGCTGAGCGCGCGGACATAATCTTCGTCCATGGCGTGGGCTTCGGAGTCGCCGCGTTCGCGTTCGCCAAGCTGCTGCAGGAATCGATTGCGCTGCTCGACGGGATCGTTCAATTCGCTGAAGGCATTGCCCAGCTCGAAGCCGCCAATGTAA
>JAJZCA010000340.1 GCA_021798735.1 Acidobacteriota bacterium
CGATCTCAGCTTCCACCTGCTTGCGCAGGACGGCAATGTCCATGTTTTGCCGGCCTGCTGGCTGCGGCAGACGAAACAGCATGCGCTCCGATGCGCGACTCCCCGGACGAACCAATCCCGTCGCCGACAGCGCGGCCTGGCTGATCATGACCCGCGGCCCAATGCTGAACGACGAGGAGATTCTGTCCGGTTCCGAGCGCAGCACATCGGCAATGGTGAAGTAGCTGTTACCCAGATGCAGCGTGTCGCCCACATGCGTACGATCGCGCAGCAAAAATTCTTCGCTTACCACAGCAGTGTTCTCGTGCAGCACGTCGCGCAAAAGCTTGCCCGACGCCAACACAACGGTACCGTAGTATGGATACTGCGCCGGATCGACAGCCTTCAACGACACCAGTACCGGATCGGAATTCGACACCGACGACGCCATCGACACAGTTTCCGTCACCAGCGTATGTTGGACACCTTGCGCTTCCAGGCGGTTCAGCTCACCCAACTGCTCGTCCGTGAATGGATGAAAATCCCGTGCCGACAGATCTGCGGCCATCAGGGTGCGGGCCTGCGCCAGCAACGTTCGTTGAAAGACCATGCTGAAGCTGCGCACGCCCGTCAGCGACCCAACCCCGAGCGCCACTGCGATCACGACAAACGTGAACTTGATCCAGGATGCGTGCAGATCGCGCCATGCAATTTTCCACGCCGTGCTCCACGCCAGACCGCCAGCAGCCGGCGTCATGCGCCCGCCTTGGCGTCCTGCTCGTCGGGCCAACACAATTCATCCGCCTCAATCCGCCCATCCCGCAGCAGGATTTTTCTTTCCGCATGGGCCGCAAGACTGGCGTCATGCGTCACCAGAACCAGAGTGGTCCCTTCCCGCCGATTCAATTCCAGCAGCAGTTCCATCACCCGCGCGCCCGTTGCGGAATCCAGATTGCCCGTCGGTTCGTCCGCCAATATCACTGGCGGCCGCAACATAAATGCGCGCGCCAGCGCCACCCGCTGCTGCTCCCCACCCGACAACTGCACGGGATAATGATGCATCCGCTCTTCCAGTCCGACGCTCGCCAGCAGTTCCTGCGCCCGCGATTTTCCATCGTCCGCGGCATGCAGCTCGTGCGGCAACAAAACATTCTCCAGCGCCGTCAGCGTTGGAATCAACTGATAGGATTGAAAAACAAAACCAAGTTTGGTGGCGCGAATTTGCGCCAGCGCATCCTCGCTGAGATAGCTGATTTCTTCCCCATCGATTGCGACCGTGCCGCTGGTCGGCGCATCCAAACCAGCAAGCAGGCCTAGGAGTGTGCTTTTGCCGCTGCCCGAAGCTCCCATGATGACGACGAACTGGCGAGCAGGAATGCTGAGATCGATTCCCTTCAGAATTTCCAGGGATGTCGATCCGCTGCGCAAGGTTTTTTTCAATCCGCGGACTGCGATGATAGCGTGATTTTCAGATGACATAGGTGAGAGTGGTATTTGTGAAACCTGATTTGAAATATATTTTTTCTTCTGTCTTGATGATCGCATGGCTTCTCGGATGCAGCGGTTCAAACTCGCAGCCGCAGCCTACCGCGCCTGTCCCATCCACTTCCGTTTCCGCGCCGGCACAACCGTTCGAACCCGCGGCTCCGCCTCGTCCCACCATCGTGGCATTCGGCGACAGTCTCACCGCCGGCCTTGGAGTCAGCCGCGATCAGAGCTATCCTGCCAATCTCCAACGCCAGTTGGAGGCTCGCGGATATCGCTACCGCGTCGTCAACCTCGGCATCAGCGGCAACACCACGAAAGATGGCGTTCTTCGCATTCCTGAAGTCCTGAAGTATCGTCCATCCGTCGTCATCGTCGCCTTCGGCGGCAACGACGGCTTGCGCGGCCTTCCCATTCAGGATACGGAAATGAATCTGTCCTCCATCATCGTGGCCATGCAGGATGTCCATGCCAGGGTAATTTTGGGCGGAATCACCCTGCCGCCCAACTATGGCAACGACTACATCGCCAAGTTCAACGCAATCTATCGAAATGAATCGAAGGTGTATCACGTACCCCTGCTTCCTTTCATGTTGAAGGGTGTCTACGGCGTGCCCGGCTCCATGCAGGACGATGGCATTCACCCGACTGCGCAGGGTTGCAGGCGGGTGGCGAAAAATTTTCTTCCGTTACTATTGCCGATGCTTCAGAAGCCTGCACATCATCGCGTTCAGCCTCGCACGCGCTAGCCCAGCACTGCCATCGGTTGCATCAGCGTTCCCGCAATGCGGCGGCCAATCGCAAATAGCTCTCGTTGATCTGTAAATATCTTGATGAACGGTGCAGCGGAGTAGTCCGGCAAATTGCACGCCATACCGTTCTTCAGCCGCGTTGCGGTGTTCTCGTCCACCGTCACCGAAGGCATCAGCGGCAACACGCAGCGCGGATGCGGCAAATGCTTCGTCCATGAATCCTCTCGTTGCCATGCCGCGATTTCGTCCAGGGTCGCCGCCTGCTCCAACGTAAACTCCCCTGCCTGCACGCGACAAAGAGTCCCCAGATGTGCCCCGCATCCAGCCAGTTGACCCAGTTCATGCGCAAGTGACCGTATATAGCTGCCCGAAGAAACTTCGACAGCAAACGGAGCGTTCGGCGCTTCGTAGTCGAGAATCTCAAACTGGCGAACCTCAATGCGAACCGGGCGCAGCTCCACCGACTTTCCCTGACGCGCCAGTTTATAGGCGGGAACGCCGTGCAACTTCTTCGCGGAAAACGGCGGCGGCGTCTGATCGATCTTCCCGTGAAATCGTTCGGCAAGCGCGCTAATCTCCGCCAGCGTCAGGGCTGGTTCCACGCGGTCTCCAACGGCTTCCCCATCGGCATCGTAGGTATCTGTCGCAAAGCCAAATCGAATCGTGCCGGTGTAGCGCTTGCTATCTTGCTTGAAGAACTGTGCCAGTCGGGTGAAGCGCCCCAGCAGTAACGGCAACACTCCTGTCGCCATGGGATCGAGCGTCCCCAGGTGGCCCACAGACGACTCTCCTGTCAACTTGCGTACCTTCGCCACCACGTCATGCGACGTCATTCCTGCCGATTTGTTCACAATCAAAAGGCCATTCATAGGCTGCTTCAGAATAAGGTCGGGAGTTCATTGCGTGTGCCGTGTCACATGACGGCGAGAGGGACTTTCGGCGTCCAATGCAGCGAGTACGCGGTCCTAGATTACGTTCTCTCCACGCCCATGCACCAGCGACAGGAACTCGTGGCGCGTTTGCTGGTTGCTTCGAAACGCCCCCAACATGGCGGAGGTCACCGTAGACGAGTGCTGCTTTTCCACCCCGCGCATCATCATGCACAAGTGGCGCGCCTCAATCACTACGCCCACTCCCTGCGGCTCAATCGCTTCCTGTATCGCATCGGCAATCTCGCGGGTCAGCCGCTCCTGCACCTGCAGTCGCCGTGCAAACACATCCACCAGCCGTGCAATCTTGCTCAGCCCGATCACCTTCCCGTTCGGAATATAAGCCACGTGCACTCGCCCAAAAAACGGCAGCATGTGATGCTCGCACAATGAGAACACTTCTACGTCCTTCACGATCACCATCTCGTCGTAGTCCACGTCGAACATGGCGCCGCGCAGAATCTCGCCGGCATCCTGCTTATAACCCCTGGTCAGAAATTCCATCGCCTTCTGCACGCGCTCCGGCGTACGCAATAGACCGTCGCGTGTCGGGTCTTCGCCAAAACGGCCGATCATCTCCCTGTAAAGATCCTCAGTTGAAAATTCGGAAAGAACATTCTCAGTGGATCCCTGTACCAAAATCGGCTTTGCCATGGATAACCTTTCATTACGCCTACGCGGAACTGTCTGCGCCTTCCCGCGCAGTCACCGACTCACCCAGCGTACTCAAAGAAATTGTTGCTGGTCTCTTCCACGCGTACCTTTTCCAGCTTCGCATGGCGAAAACCCGTGCGTATGACCCGGTAAATTTCTACGCACAAATTTTCCGTCGTAGGAACAAGCGTTGCAAAACTTCCATCCTGGTTCAGATTTTTTTCGTCGAACCTGTCCACAATCTCGTGCCGCACAAACCCATC
>JAJZCA010000341.1 GCA_021798735.1 Acidobacteriota bacterium
GCTTGTGCGGGGCATGCTTCTTTAGAAATGCATGCGCCTGAAGAAACGGCGTGACGGAGAGCGGAATCTTTTTCTCTCGACTTTCCCAATTCGCGTTTTCATCCTGCCACAGCCACACGTAGTCCACCATGGGATAACGATCGAGCAGGTCGGCGAGTCGGCGCTCCAGTAAATCCCGAGCGGTGGTGGATTCGATAAATCCATTCGGGTGCGACAGCGCCTCTGGCGGAAGTGCACGATTGATTTCCGCCGGGTTTTGGTAGGGCTCAAAGCCAATGCCGGTGCGGATGCCAAGGTCGCCTGCAAAGCTGAATGCGGATCGCATCATGGCGGTCGTGCGTGTCGCAATGTCCCAGTTGTCCGCGGCCAGACGGGTTGCGTCAGCACCAAAGGTATCCGCGTCGAAGAACTGCGCCGCGCCCATGGAATAGGTCGAGGTGCGCTGCGGCAAATATCCCCAACTGCGCATGGTGGTGTCTTCGAGGGCCGCGCGATGACCGCTGCCGGCGAATTCGAACGACAGGTAGGACTCGGCCATGGGGTTGGGATCGTTTTGCGTGTACACGTGCATGCCGAACATGTTGAAGCGCATCCGCAGCATGGCGGCAAAGTAGGCGCGGAAATCTTCTTGGTTGTAGACGCTGATGCAATTCAGAAAATCCGGCCAGGGCAGAAGACCGCGCACCGCAAATCGCGGCGACCCGAGCCAACGTTGGCCCTCCATCGGCAGTTGCAGCGGCGCCGGCAGATCGATCGGCACGGTGGTGCCATCAATGCCGAAGACGAGTCCCTGGCGCTCCAGAAAATCGAACACGGCATACAGAAGCGCCTGTTCGTTGACAGCGCAAAGCATGGTGTTTTTGCCGGAGGAAGCAATCTCGTACTCTTCGGATTGCCTGAATCGCGACGGATCGACTTGCAGCGTCAGATGCACGGTATCAGCCGTGGGAGTGTCGCTCGCAATATCAATTTGCGGAGCGCTGTTTAAACTGCGCAGGCCGCTCAATAATTCGCGCGTCGCCAAGCGCGTTTTGATGGAGTCGGGCGACTGGTTGCGAACAGCGATGCGTTGCGGGCGGAGACGTTGCGCGTTCGCTGAATTCTGGGGCATCAAAGTGCTGGCCGAGACAGCCGCACTCGCCTTGATGAAATCTCTGCGATCCATAGCGATCTTGTTCCTCAGGCAAGTACTTCACAGTTCGACGATTTATTCAAGGAGCCCATTGCGCCAGGGGAACTCGTAGCTAGACGGCGCGGTCGCGATAGACCTTGGCGCGCGGTTCCGCAGTTTTGGCGATATGGGGGCGGGGAAGGCGGCCTGTCCAGTTGGCCCAGCCCCAGAAAATCGCGGTGGTGGAGCTGACCAGGCCGGCAACGGTGCCAATCTGGCGCGGAGTGTAATGAGTGGAAGCGATGCCGGCGGCCATCATCGAGATCATCATCATGGTCCATGTCAGAGTTTCAATGGTCGCGAAAACGCGGCCACGATAGTTGTTGGCGACGGTGCGCAGAAGGTAGGAATAGTTCAGGACAGAGTTGACGGCCATGCCGCCGCGCGACAAAAAGATGAAGAGCAGCGCCATCTTGAAACCCTGTGCCCGACTGAACGCAACATAGGCTGCCCCGTGGACAATGTAGTCGATGAAGACGGTCAGCTTGTAGGCGTCAAAGGAAAGGCGTCTGCCGAGCCAGTTGGCGAACACGCCGCCCAGCAGCAAACCTAGGCCAGCGCAGCCCCAGATGATGCCAATCCCCGACGCTCCACGATTGAAGACGACTTCACCGAACAGTGTGAACAGGATTTGCGCCGCGCCGCCGCCCATGGCCCAGCCCACCGAAAGCAATGCGATGGCAAGTACCAGCGGCACAGAGCGCATGTAGCGCAGTCCCTCGCGATACTCGTGCCAGGGACGGACGACTTCCTCTTCCGCAAGCACATTGCGTTTCGCGCGAAAGCCGTGGGCGTCCGGTGCCCGGAGGTGAGAAATAGACCATGCCGAAAAGACGAAGGAGAGGGCATTGAAGATGAACGCCCACTTGTAGCCGATCGCAATCACAGTGGCGCCCAGAAAGGTGCCAACCGTCAGGGTCATCCATTGCGTGGTCTGGGTGAGGGAGTTGGCCGTGTGGATTTCCTTTGCGTTGGCGATGGTTGGCAGGATGGAAGAGCGTCCCGCCGTAAAGAAAGGAGAGGCGACCATCAGCAGGGTGCTGAACAGATACAGCACCCATACGCGGTGTGCTGTCACGGCGAAAATAAAGCCAAGGGCCACCAGCGCACGAACCAGGTCGCTGGCGATCATAATTTTCTTGCGGTCGAGTCGATCGAGCAGCACGCCGGCGACTGGACCCATCGCAATGGCTGGGATGGCGCGCGCTAACAGAACTCCGGTGACCACCAGACCGGAATGGGTGAGAGCCATCGCCAAGGCAAAAACAGCAATGTTATTGAAATTGTCGCCAATTTCGCTAACGATTTGGCCGGTCCACGTGTAGCGATAATTGCGGTTTTCGCGGAGGAGTTCGAGGAACTCGTGCATCAGTCGACCACATTTCTTGAAGGCTGGGGAGAGGGTGTCGAACTGTCGCCGTTCATGGCATTCAGCGTATCAAAGCCTGCGCGGCATTGCGGCGCGAAAAACATGCGGCATCACATCGGCGATGTGATGCAGGTCACCGCCAAAGTCGCGACCCACGGGGTAACTGTAGTGACAGGTTCATACGGAAGTGCCAGCCATGAAGATTCTGGGCAACTCGGAATCGCATGGAAATCGCGCCGGCAGGCTGCACGCTGCCTCCGTTATGTGACTCAGCGTGCGCGGCGAAGATGCGGGCCACACGCTTGTACTTCTTCGGCGGGCAGCAGTGGCGATGCCAGTCGCTACTCTGCCTGCTGCCATGTGAAACCGCGGAGTAATTCGCTACACCCATACAAGACCTCTCCGATCGATTGGCAGCGATCAGAACGACCCGATGAAGACTGCAACCATTGGCCTGGTGTCCTGAGTCTTAAATTTCGTTAAGGAAATGATTTTTTGTCTTGTATCAGGGCACGACTTCAGTCGTGCCGTAAATGATGCCAGACAGATGGGATTCACAGGCTGCGGAAAAACACAATTTCCGGAAGGGGCGAAAAATGGATCGCGCCAAGATGCCCCAGGAACGATCCGCGAGGCTCGACTGATTGTTTTTCATCCCGCAAATTTCTCGCTTTCGCCATACGTGCGGAGTTTTTCCGCAGTCCGTTCAGCCCCCGGAGTGCTTGTTTTGGAGGAAGAACGGCGTGTCCGCTGGCGTCTCGGGCATGGCGGCATTTATCCTAAAGACGGGATGATATCCGAAGATACAGGTGCAAAGGGGAACGACATGGCGACGAAGGTAGACCAGGCCGTTCAGAGCGACTTGACTGCTGAGGTTGCTGAATGGATCGAAGCGTTTGACGAAGTGGTTGCACAGGATTGGGAGCAGGGAGCCGCTCTGCTGGCCGCGCTCCGCGCACGCGCTCGCGAAGCCGGGGTGCCTGCCGTAGGCGAAGTGGTGACGCCCTACTGGAATACCATCCCCAAACATGATGAAGTTCCATATCCCGGAGACCGCCAGATGGAGCGGCGCATTGAAGCGTTGCTGCGCTGGAATGCCATGGCGATGGTCCACCACCAGAATAAGGAAGACGCCGGCATCGGCGGCCACATCTCGACGTATTCGTCCCTGGCGACCCTGCTGGAAGTGGGATTCAACCACTTCTTTAAGGCCCGCTACGGCGACCAGCCCGGCGATCTGATTTATTTTCAGGGCCACGCTTCTCCCGGGGTGTATGCCCGCGCCTACCTGGAACGCCGCTTCGACGACGACCGGCTCAACAACTTCCGACATGAATTGCGCGACACGCCTGGCCTTTCCAGCTATCCGCATCCCTGGTTGATGCCGGACTTCTGGCAGTTCCCGACCGTCTCCATGGGCATTGGCCCGCTGAACGCGGTCTATCAAGCCCGCTTCATGAAATACCTCGAAAACCGCAACCTGATCGAGAAGACCGACCGCAAAGTCTGGGCCTTCGTT
>JAJZCA010000342.1 GCA_021798735.1 Acidobacteriota bacterium
ATGGCCATCAATGCCATGCAGAAAGAGGGATCAAAAGGTTCGCTGAGAGGAAAGTTCAAACGCGCAGGTTGGGACGATGACTACCTGTTCCGCTTACTGGAGCTATTTTGAAATGCGATTGCCCTGAGCTACCCGGGCCCAGTCGTTGACTCTGGCCCCTGTTTTGGTTATTCTTAAATCCTTGTGCAGTGTTGCGTGAGTCTGCTTGCACCCTTCCGGTGCGTTGGCGGCACGCAAAGCGTCTTTCGGTTTCATCGCCCCTCGACGCTGCAATGCAGTTCGCCCACTGTACTCCATGGCCTGATTTGCAGCAGGTTTTCCGGCGGCTGATTGTCCGGTGTGTATTAGGCGGCGTGTATTGGCCGCGAAGAATGATTTGACTTTTGACGTTTGCTTGGGAGAACTGGAACCATGTCTACCTTTATTCCGCGTCCGCAGGACATTACGCGCAAGTGGTACGTGCTGGACGCCAGCGGCAAAACGCTGGGACGGCTGGCAACCGAGGCTGCGCGGGTTCTGACCGGCAAAAACAGCCCGCAATACACGCCATACATCGACACGGGAGACCATGTCATTGTGTTGAACGCGGAGAAGGTCCGCTTGTCCGGGTTGAAGAGCCAGCAGAAAATGTATCGCCGCTACACCGGGTTTCCGGGAGGTATTCGGGAAGAGTCGTTTGTGCGCCTGATGGCGCGGCGACCGGATCGCGTGGTGGAGCAGGCCATTACCGGCATGTTGCCAAAGAACAAGATGGGCCGCCAGATGGCCACCAAGTTGAAGGTGTACCGGGGCGACACGCATCCGCATGAGGCGCAGAAGCCGATTGCGATGACACTGGACGATTCAGCAACCGCAAGAAAACTGTAGTAACGGGACAGCGAAAAACGTATGGCAGAGTTGATTCAGTATTACGGAACCGGACGGCGCAAGACGAGCATCGCTCGCGTATTTCTGCGTCCTGGCAGCGGCAAGATTACCGTAAATGGCCGCGCCTTTGAGGATTATTTTGTCACCGAGCAGCAGCGCATCGCAGCCAAGCGCGTTCTGGTCGCAACCGATCTGGCAGGCACATTCGATGTGTTGACGACGGTGAAGGGCGGCGGCGTGACCGCACAGGCGGATGCCGTGAAAATGGGCACCGCTCGCGCACTGCTCGAATACAACATTGAGTTGCGCGGCAGCCTGAAGGAACAGGGCTTTTTGACGCGCGATGCCCGCATGAAGGAACGCAAGAAGTACGGGCAGAAGGGCGCTCGCAAGCGCTTCCAGTTCAGCAAGCGGTAGAGTTTCGAATGGGAGAATCCCAGGTCTCAGAATCGAGACCTGGGGTACCCAAGCTTTTCTAGCGCAGACATTTTCCATCTCATCCTTCGCTTGAGAACGCGAAGGATGGGGCACCTGAGTTGGCAGTAAAATTTCCCCGCGGGGATAAATTCGAGTCAGCTTTGATCAGCCGGCCGGATGCAAATCACAAGGAGGTCGTTTGGCCACTATCACCATGAAGGAACTGCTCGAAGCGGGAGTCCACTTCGGGCATCAGACAAAGCGCTGGAACCCAAGGATGAAGGAATATATCTTTGGCGAACGGAACGGGATCTACATCATCGATCTGCAGAAGACCTTGAAGATGTTCAAGGAAGCCAGCAAGTATGTCACGGACCTGGCGCTCGATGGCAAGACGATTCTATTTGTGGGCACCAAGCGGCAGGCGCAGGATGCGATTGCCGAAGAGGCCACACGTTGCGGCATGTTCTACATCAACCAGCGTTGGCTGGGCGGTCTGTTGACAAACTGGACGACCGTGCAGAAGTCTGTGAAGCGCCTTCAGGAACTGGATGAGATGGCCACCGACGGCCGCTACGACCTGATGACCAAGAAGGAAGTCATCAAGCTGGAACGCGAACGCAAGCATCTACAGGCCAACCTGGCCGGCATCAAGAACATGCGTCGCCTGCCGGACGCGCTGTTTGTTGTGGATTCGAACAACGAGACCATTGCCGTGAAGGAAGCCCGCAAGCTGGGCATTCCGGTGGTTGCTGTGGTGGATACAAATTGCGATCCCACGCTGGTCGACTATATTATCCCGGGCAACGATGACGCGCTCCGTGCCATTCGGCTGTTTACCTCCAAAGTTGCCGACTCGATTGTCGAAGGTGTGCAGATGAGCGGCGACAAGGAGCAGGCGGACCTGGCAGGCGTAACGGCCAATGCGGACGAAGCGGTTGACGATGGCGCTCCGGACAGCTTCAATGCGGCCAAGTACGATCCCGAACTGGCCGATGACGATGTGGACCTGGAGCAGGCGCTGGGCGGCGGAATTCGCAAGGCCCCCACGGCGGTTTCTGCGATTGCGGATGAGCCGGAAGCCGCGGCGGCTGAGAGCGGCATCTAACGGCGGTTCTGCAAGAAAATATAGCGCACTGGGTCATTCTGCACGACGCGTGGCGGAGTGAAGAATCCAGAAAACATTCGCCGTGTCAACGCGGCCCTCACCCTCTGGATTCTTCGCTGCGCTCAGAATGACTCACTTCGTTTCTAATAGCCGAAAATTTTAGATTGGACGTACAAAAGGATGTCGACTGTGACAGAAACAATTTCAGCCGGAATGGTGAAGGAGCTGCGCGAGAAGACCGGCGCTCCTATGATGGACTGCCGGAATGCTTTGACAGAAGCCAAAGGCGACATGGAAGAAGCCGTGGTCGTGCTGCGCAAGCGCGGCATGGCATCGGCGGCCAAGAAAGCCAGCCGTACCGCCAGCGAAGGCGCGGTGGGAACGTATATCCACGCCGGCGGCAAGATTGGCGTATTGATTGAGGTGAACTGCGAGAGCGATTTTGTCGCGCGCACGCCGGACTTTCAAGAGCTGCTGAAGGACATTGCGATGCATATCGCAGCCACCGATCCGCGCTACATCCGCAAGGAAGATGTGACCGCGGAAGACCTGGATCGCGAGAAGGAAATCTATCGCGCCCAGGCGGCGCAGACCGGCAAGCCCGCTCCGGTGATTGAGAAGATCGTCGAAGGCAAGATGTCGAAGTTCTACGAGGAAGTCTGCCTGCTGGAGCAGCCCTTCATCAAGGAGCAGACGGTGACCATTGCGCAGTTGATTGCGCAGAAGGTCGGCAAGCTGGGAGAAAACATCCAGGTGCGCCGCTTTGCCCGCTTCAAGGTTGGCGATGCCAATTGGACGGTAGCTCAGATCAAAGCGACTGCATAAGCGGTTTTTAGTTCAAAGAAAAGCCCGACATTTGTCGGGCTTTTCTTTGTTTGGTGACGAGAGCTATCGGCGATTCGCGGCTGCTTATTGCGCCCAGGCGAGGCCGTCGGCGCCCGCGCCGGCGTCGATGAGCTTCTGCACCTTCCAGTCGGACAAATCGATGACGGCAACCTGATTTTTCACGTTGCAGGAGACGTAGGCGACTTTGCCGTCGGGACGCACCAGGATTTCCTGCGGCGCGCTGGGAACGAGGATGGTGTTGACCACATTCAACGTGGCAAGATCGACAACGGCCACCAGGTTGCGGCTGGGAATGGCCACCAGCAGCGAGCGGCCATCCTTCGTGGGAGCGGTGCCGTAGCCGGTTCCCGGTAAGGGGACCCAAGCCTTTACTTTATTGGTAGCGGTGTCGATGACGGCGAGCCGGGGCTGGTCCTGGTCGGAGGTGAAGGCCATGCTGCCGTCATTCGATACGGAAATACGTTGCGTCTCGCCGGAGATGGGAATGACCGCGAGGGTCTTGCGGGCCTTGATATCCAGCACGGATACAGTTCCGGGGCCGACGTTGGCTGTGTATCCACGGGTTCCATCCGGAGAGATGGCGAGCATGTGCGACTGCTGCTGCCCGGTGGGGATGGTGCCGACGATTTTGAGCGTGCGTGGATCGACGAGGGTAACATCCTGATCGAGTTCGGTGGTAACGTAGAGCAGTCCGTCATTTTTGTTGTAGACGACGCAATGGGGACGGACGCCGTGGCCAAAGTCGACGTGGCCGATGATTTTGCGCGAGGGCAGATCGATGACCAGCATTTCGTGGCCATTGAGGCCGGGGTGAC
>JAJZCA010000343.1 GCA_021798735.1 Acidobacteriota bacterium
AAGCCATGAAATCCGCCCGCTGGATCCGCGAGCAACTGCTCAATGGTAGAGTCCCGGCGCGCCGGGATTAACCGATCGGTTGTAGGTTCGAATCCTACCCGCGGAGTTTGAGTGACTCTTCTCATACGTTCTGGGTGTATGTACTGGAAAATGCTGCGGGACAATTTTATGTTGGCAGCACCGCGGACCTGCAGCGGCGATTTCAGCAGCATAATGATCAATCAGCGGATGCCTGCTTCAAATACACGCGCGCCAGAGGGCGGCGCATTGGATCTGCCTGACACGGTCTCACATGAAGAACCGAAACTGGTACGGCATGGTCCCCAACCCGGACATGCGTTTCACGACTCGGGCCAATACTTGGGCGAATCCAATCGTTACCGGCAGGGGGTCGTAGAGCGAATCGTTGTTCCAATCCATCTTCGTCAGGCCAAGTATGGCCTGGGCCGTCTGGTCCCACGCACCGTGTCCTGCGTGGCGAATCAACCTGATCGGGCGCGGAGTGCTCCGGCTGCCTTGAAAGTATGATCCCCGATTGCTAATGCCCTGCACCGCGCCATGCGTCCAAAGAAGAGCCTCACGCGGACCAATGCCCAGCAGTGTCCCCCGTGCGACAGGGAAGGGCGCTGCCAAGCCCTTCCGTGAACTTTGCTGAGCATCAAGTCGTATGCCCCGCCACCCTACATCGCTGACAACTTGGACTAGGTCGACCGCCTCACAAAGATGCAAAGCCTCCATGCAGCCGTCCGTTTCCTCACGTTTGAACTCGGTCGTCTTGTGCACCATCACGCGGCGCGGTGACTGGCCAGCGTGTCGTCGACGGTACAAATCCAGCGATCGCGTAATCACTCGAAACATCTCAGTGCGCGATAGGAAAGGGTTGTCGCGATGTATCTCGACCTCGTGGGCATCGTAGGCAACGAACTCCAGACCAGATCCCTCTGCATCGAAGACTTGGCTACAGCAAGTGACAAATCGGGACTGAGGGCTTCCTACAGGCCGAACCGCATAGGAAACACCGATGAACGCTGTTTCCGGGCTCGTGCTCGCCAGCTTCCACGGCACACCTCCAGCCTTCGCATACAGGGCAAGTCCCACCCGCCACATCACGCTGGCGCGACATCTGTAATTGAGCGCCTTGTCCTCGCGGACAACCTGAACAGGCATCCTGCGTACTGCGGTGGTCGCCTTCAGGTGGTCATGCAGGTCAAAATCCTCGTCGGTCCCACAGTTGTAGGCTGCCTTCCATCGCTGTGGCAGGTATATGAACAGGACATCAAACTCGCTGCGCCGTGCGTCGAGCCCCTGGATTGCCCGAAGAAATCTGTCCGCAAGAACAACATGCGGCTTTCCCGAAGCCGCCATCTCGCCATCGAGGGCCGAATCCATCTCGACATGACATCCACCTCCGGCCCCAGTCATGCGTAGCCCAAATACGCTGTGAAACCCAGGCCATTCAGGCAGGTAGTCCATCCGCTCGGCAGGCGCGAAGCGCGAATTGAGCTGCTTCATGAACTCGTACAGCCGTCCACTTTCACCCGCTGGACATATCGTCGCAACGCGTATCGGATCGGGCACGATTCCACGCGAATACGGACCACAACGGATTAGCCCGCGAAGCGGATGGGTGTCGCGGTCAGATTCGCGCTCAGGATGGAACGCGAGCTTCGGTTCAGGCAGGCAGACATGTGACGAAACACGACTGGTCATACGCTTGCTCTCCAAGAAAATCCCGTGTCCAAGCCAACACTGAACACTGCATCCACGCCATCGCCCTTCGCAAATGCTCTCACCTCCCCACCGTCTCCGGCCAGCACCTGCGCCCAGAAGTTGACCAACTCATTCAGTTGGCGGTTGTATCGTTTGACCACCCTCTCTCGTGCGAAATCGCTCGCTCTGGCACGGTTGGCATCATCTATTCCGACGAACACGGTGCGTGGTTCCACCAGCAGCCATAGTCTGTCATCGGCCCATTCCAACGACACCGCAATACCTTCTCGCCACGCAAGCCCAGGAACACCATCGACCCGCCCCTCAATCTTGCCGATGAGTTGCCGCAATGTCTGCCATGTTAAGTCGCTTGGAACTTGCGGTGCCAGAAGATCGCTTCCCCGTCGCCTGAATGCTTCAAGCTTCCTGTTGCGAGCGAGTGCGCGCGTCAGTGCCTCCCGGAGAAGTCCTCTCTCAACAGATTCATACCGCAACCGCTTTGTCTCGATCGTGTGCAGATCAAACGCCGTGATTGCGTGCCGACCAAAGGCGGCACGCAAGTCAGCGTCAGAGCCGAATGCCAGAACACACTGCTTTCTCCGCGCGACAATCAGGTCAACACCTGCCCGTTCTACCGCTTCGTGCATCTGCACGGAGCCCCCGACTTGGCATTCAATGCGACGGCAGACAGTTGGTGCTATCAACGGTAAGGCGTTGAGGCGCACAACGGGCCAGACGCGGCGGCCGGTCGGAGAAGGGGCCGGACTCCATCGCCGGCGTTCTTCGTTGAAGCGATCCAGCATGGTGGTATCCAGACCCACCATTTGCCGCAGAAGATCACGCATCACCTCATCAAAGTTGGCGATGCTGACCAATGCGGCGTCGATCTTGAGTTGTGCTGCCCGAGTAATCAGCCGCGCCACGCTCGCCAACGGCGCGGAGTCTCCCCTATGCAGCCAAAACAGGCCTGAAGGAAATGAATTGGGCTCGTTGATTGCTTCCTCCAGAGCACCCATCACCGACTCATCCCGTCCACTGTAGCCGACCACGATCATGCCGAATCGACTACAGCAGTTCACCAAGGCCTGCCTGAGACGAGCATCTTGGTGTCGAAGCTCGTCACATGTGTTCTTCAGCCGGCGGGAACGGAAATCGCCGTGCAGTTTCACCTCGATCGGCCACCGTTCCTCAGCTATCAATTGGGTGGCCAAGTCCGGCGCATCGAGTGCTACGGTCGTCAGCGGCCCGGTGGCATCGTAAATTTTAGCGCACGCGTCAGCCACAAGCGGATCGAAGTTGGTTGACCAGACGATGCGCGCGTGCCCGGCCCGCATTAATGTGGCGAGAGCTAAATGGCCGTAGGATGGCTTCGCCCCTGCCATCTTGGAATCCAGATAGGAGCGGCGATCAGGTTCCGCTGGGTAAACGGCCTCAAAAAGAGCCGCGTATTCATCGTCGTCGCCCAGTCGGGGCATATTGGGGGCGGCGTCTATGTGCGCCTGGAGCTGGGACCGGACGATGTCACTCGACAGGTCAGCGACAACCTTCGGGGAAACCCGACGCTGGCTGGTGAACAGCCGCTGCTTGAACTCCCAGACCATGTCCCACGCCGTGGGAATGCCGGCGGAGGCAGACGCCCCCGCCCCGAGAAACCACATCGTACCGGCCGCGCGCAACGCAAACCGTCTGGCGAAGTCGTCAGCGTTGATTGTCGGCATTGTCTTCATGGTCGTCATTGATGACTGGAATCCTGTGATGACTAACCTGCCAATGCAACATTGGCCGTCGACGGCACTCACGCGCGACAGTTCGGCCGGCTGGTGACGCTCGCTATCGTGGACTGGGCGCGCCGTTCGCTCTGCCGAACCAGACTATTATCGCCTGAAACCCCGAGTCCTGTCCAGGAACACGCATGCGTAGGATGCAGGCACAAGCGACGAGGAAGCAGCAGGCAGCAGAGGAGCAGGCTGTTAACTGCCAGCTTAGGAATCCTGGACCCCGCCAGACAATCCACCGGTCCCGATGGGAAGGTCGTTGTGGCGAACGCGCGAGGATCGCCCATGTCACCCGACGATCCCGCCCGCTCGCAAGCGCGCACCGGGTTGCGATCAAAATATCTATTGCGTTCGCACCCATGCCGGAGGTTTCTGTTCCTCAAAACACCACCGATCCTCGCAACGCTCAAACTTCAAGGCACAAGAGAAATTGTCAATTTTTGTGGATTGGCGGAATCAGGTGGCGTATCGCAGTATCACCGGCATGACGCCGACGGCAAATAAAACCAAGTACAGCAACATAAACACTAAGGGTATCCAATCCCCCGAGCA
>JAJZCA010000344.1 GCA_021798735.1 Acidobacteriota bacterium
GTCCGCCAATCAGCTTCAACTCGACCCAGTGGTGGTGGTCCGGGTTCACGTTGCGCAGCAGCACCGGCACACCGTCCATGTTGTTGATGACGACGTCGATCTTGCCGTCATTGAACAGGTCGCCAAAGGCCGCTCCGCGACCCACGCTGACCACAGCCAGTCCCGTTCCTTCCACCGCCGGCACCAGTGCAAACTTCCCATTCTTCAAATTATGAAATAGTAGCGAACGTTCCGCGTAACTGGTACCCCAGTCCGGGTGCTGGTCCACGTTGGGATAGACATGGCCGTTCACGATCAGCAAGTCCTTCCATCCGTCATTGTCGTAGTCGAGAAATCCGTCGGCAAAACCCACAAAGGGGATGGTCGGCGCGGCGACACCGGTCTCGTAACTGACATCTGTGAAGTTACCCTTTCCGTCATTGCGGAAAACCACATCGTAATCGTCTCCAAAGTCCGTGTTGACGATGTCCAGGTGTCCGTTGTTCTCGTAATCGCCGGCGGCAATGCCCATATTCGCCACCTCGCGGCCATCGCCATTCAAGGCATAGCCACTCTCCAGGCTGTCGTCTTCAAAAGTACCGTTCCCTTTGTTGATGTAGAGATAGTTCGGCGTCGTATCATTGGCGACCAGAAGGTCCGGCTTGCCGTCATTATTGACATCGGCGAACAGCGTCCCCAACCCGTAATATCCGGGCGGATCGCTGACGCCAAGCTGCTTGCTGACATCGGTGAAGGTACCGTCGCCGTTGTTGTGAAACAAATGGTCGTGCTCCCCAGGCAGCCCGGCGGGACCGCACATGACAGGCGTGCCGCGAAATTCACACGTCTTGTAATCGACAGTTTTCGAGCCAGAAACCGGAGGATTTTTGTAGTCGTAGTGAAGATATCCATCCACAAAAAGATCGAGCCTGCCATCGCCATCGTAATCGCCAAACGTCGCTCCGGTAGACCATGTGCCAACGGTCACACCGGCCTTTTCTGCGACATCGGTGAAGGTCCCGTCGTGATTGTTGCGATAGAGGCGATTCTTTCCGTAGTTCGTGACATACAGGTCGGGCCAGCCATCATTGTCAAAGTCGCCGACTGTGCATCCATAGCCCCAGCGTCCATTGGGTACGCCAGCCTTGGCGGTCACGTTGGTAAATGTACCGTCGTGGTTGTTATGAAACAACGCTGCTTGCGGCGCTGCTTCCTTACCGTCGAGAGCGCTGTAGGTGGAACCATTCACCAGATAGATGTCGAGCCAGCCATCGTTGTCGTAGTCGAGGAGGCAGACGCCGGGCCCTTTGGCTTCCAGGATGAATTTCTTCTCAGGCGTGCCGGCCGTGTGATGCCATGTCGTCAAGCCAGCTTGCTTGGCGACATCCATGAAAACCACCGGGCCCGTCTTAACGAAACCGCCGGCAGTGATGGGCCGATGCTGCGCATCGTAAACGGCCTTGGACGGCGGACCGCTCGCCATGCCGCTCTGCGGTTGCGCAGCAGCATACGCCGATCGGGAGAACGCGACCAGACCCACGAACGAAATCAAGACACTCGAAAACAGCGCACGATGAAACAAGAATAATCCCACTGCGATGGATTGTACCCGATCGCCTCAGACGAATTGCCGTACAACGCACCTCGTTCGCATCGCTTCTTTGTTAACTGGAATTCAGGCGGCTGCCGGTTCCAGGCTTCCGCAAATAGCGCGCGTTTCCGTGGACGAAATTTTGTCGACGATGCAATATCGTTCTCATGTTGGATGTACAACTTACTGTGCGCTGCCGCATGTTTTCGCAGGGATGCAAAAGCAGGCCGGTGCATTCGCTCCTGTCAATAGCGGCTTCAACAAACGCCCGGCGGCGTTTGGTTCTATGTACCATCTTGTAGACTAAAGGCTTGGCGGCTTCAATTGCAGCGAACTGAGGTAAGTCGTATCTTCATGCTTTCCCGCATCCGTACAGCCCATATTTTCGTCCTTGTTTTTCTCATCGCCTCCGTTGCCTGGGGCGAAGTCGATCACCCTACCGCGCAGCCGGACGCCATTCAGATGAACAATCTCGGCGTGGCGTACATGAATCAGCAGAACTTCAATAAAGCTGAAGAACTATTTGCGAATGCCACCAAGAAAGACCCCACACTGCTGGTCGCGCAGCTCAATCAGGGAATCGCGCTCCTAAATTCGCAGCAGCTTTCGCAGGCAGGCGCCGTGCTGCGGCGGGTCATCGAGCAAGCCCCGAAGAACACCGCCGCGTGGTACAACCTGGGTTTGGTTGCGCGTAAAGACGGCAATACGCAGGAAACGATCGATGATTTCAAGCACGTCGTTCAGCTCGATCCGAACGATGCGGACGCCCACTACCTATTGGGCAGCGGCTACCAGCAAAGCAAGAACTATCAAGACGCGATCCTGCAATTTCAGCAGGCGTTGCGGTTGAATCCGCTGCATGCCTCGGCGGAGTTCGGCTTGGCGCGTGTCCATCAGCAAGCCGGAATGCTGGACCTCGCGAGACAGGATTTCCAGCGCTTCCAGCACATCACCAGCGAAAAACTGGGCTCTCCCATGACCATCTCCTATGGGGAGATGGGCCACTACTCCATGGTGCAGTCGATCCACGTAACCCAGCCGGAAGTCGGCCCGATGATTTCCGTCCGCTTCGTGCGATCGCCGATCGGCGGCGATTCGCAACCGTCGTCTCCTGCTGCCAAACCGAGTGAAGACGAAGTCGGTGGCGGCGCCTGCATGGTAGATTTATTTGGCGACGGCAAAACCGACCTCATCTCACTTGATGAAGGCGCGCACGCAATCCATGCGTATCGCAACCTGGGCGGCGGCCGTTTCGAAGAACTTCCTCCGGCCCAGACGGGACTTGACCTGCGTGGTCACGCAATCGCCTGCACGGTCGGAGATTTCGACAACGATGGGCTTCCTGATATCGCTATTTCGCTGTTGCATCGCGTGCTGCTTTTTAAAAACCTCGGCCACGGAAAATTCTCCGATGTCACCAAATCCGTCGGTATTGCACCAACCAACCAGCCTGCCGGCCTCACCTTCGTGGATTACGATCACGACGGCGATCTTGACCTCTTTGTTACTGGAAAATCATTGGCTGGCGCAGACGCTCCAAACGTTTTATGGCGTAACAATGGCAATGGAACATTCACCAACTGGACCGGCCCCACCGGATTCGCCGGGCATGGCGCCACCCGCAACGCAACTCTCTCCGACCTGAACAATGACCGCGCGGTCGACCTGCTCGTCACCGGCTCCGGAACGGCGCCAACCTTTTACGCCAATCCTCGTGAAGGCGCGTTTCGCGCATCCCCGCTCTTCAGCGAGACGAACCTGCCTCCAACGAACGGCGTCTACGTTTTCGACTTCAACAAAGATGGATGGATGGATGTCGCGGTCACGCACACCGGCGCGCCCGGCGTTTCGCTTTGGCGCAACATCGACGGAAAACGCTTTGAGCGTGTCCCTCTGCCCATCGCAGACGCAACCCGCGCCTGGGGGCTCACTGCCATCGACATTGACAACGACGGCTGGATTGACTTGGCCGTGCTGATCGACACTGCGCGCGGCGCTGAACTGCGAATATTGCGCAACTGCGGACCGCGAGGGTTTCAAGACGTAACGAAGGCGGTGGGGCTTGCCAACCTGAAGCTCGACCATCCGCGCGCGCTGCTTGCAGGAGACGTCGACGGCGACGGCGATGCGGACCTGATCGTGACGCAACTGCACGGCCCACCGGTGCTGCTGCGCAACGATGGCGGCAACAAAAACCATTGGGTGCGGTTGTCGTTCCGAGGATTGGCGGACAATAAATCCGCGCTCGGCACCAAGGTTGAAATCTTTTCCGGGAACCTTTGGCAGAAGTGGGAAGTTGCCGGCGCCACCGGCTACATGGGACAAGGCGCGCCGGAGATTCTGGCTGGTCTTGGCAGCCGCACGCATGTAGACATCGTGCGCATGTTGTGGCCCACCGGAGTTCTTCAGGATGAGCTCAAGGTTCCCACCGACAAATTTACGCCGCTCGATGAAATTGATCGC
>JAJZCA010000345.1 GCA_021798735.1 Acidobacteriota bacterium
TAGGGAACAAGACATGCCCGCGATTTTATCGGCGCTTGCAGCCAATGGGGAATAGCAGGCTATTCTGGCGCGCAACGGCGGCACGGGTGAGGCTTGCGGATATTCGTCCGTTGGAATGGGCAAGATGGGCTTTGCATAGCGCTTACCGGAGAAGAACCGGCCATAAAGGAAAAGGCACGATTTTTAGGGCTGGATGTCCATGCCCAAACGATAGCCGTCGCGATAGCAGAACCGGATGGCGCGGTAGTGTTTAGTATCTTTCTCACTTTCGATCTTCGTTAGCATGTTGGGAGGTTGTTGGTCGCAGGTAGCGCCAGGGTTCCGGCGACAGGCTGTAGCAGCTCAAGGTTTCGCCAATGCCGTGCTCCACAATTTCCGCAGCCTTGGCCAGCCGCATGGCGCGCAGCTTTCCACTCCCTGGAGAGTCTTTTCCATCACTGCCTTGGCGTCTTCCAGCGCATGAATGGCCTTCAGCATCGCCGCCACCCGCTTGACGTTATCGCCCTCGAACAACTGCAAATGCAACAACTACGGCAACAGTACCAGGAGATTCCGCAATACCATCATCTGCCGCCGCAACTGCCAGAAAGACTCCAACGCGCCTCGATTGCGCTCTCGTCACGCGTGAATTCGCAAGGTTCTTAGCCTCTTTTCGCAGTTTCGCTGCATTTTCTTAGTACTACAGTGTTATAAGAATCCGCGAAGACAGCACGGGCAATGTGGCAGAGAGTCGGAGAGCGGGCGAGGTTTCGAGCATTGTCGCGATCAGGAAGCTTGCGTACTGGCAGCCTCCATCAGGATCTGCCGCAAACGTTTGGCAACTATCATATCCTGACCCGGCTGTAGCATCCAAACGCCCACCACAATCGTATTTGCATCGGATGGCAAACCAGGCTCGGGAGAGCCTGTAGCTGGATGTAGCTCGATACTCGGAGAGCCATGGCGGCACATATCCGCCACTTCCAAGGGAGCGATCTTAACTTTTTCCTGATCGTAATGCAGTAAAAGAGTGGGCACATGATTCGCCACTTCAGGAACATATATCTGCGCCGTCAGCGTAGGTACGTCGGAAAGGTAGTCCGCTATTTTCTTTGCGCGTCCGCGGAATTCCCTTTCCATTCCTTCGTCGGTCTGACTCAGAAGCCAATCCACCGCAGCCACCATTCCTACAATTTGTTCTTTGGCCACCTTCTGTCCGCGGCCTACCACGTTGTCAATTGGGTTATTGTTCTCTGCTGCCGCTGCAATAAGATCTTTCTTGCCGAGTAATAAACCCGCATTTTGTGGACCTCGAATTCCCTTGCCTCCGGAAAAACAAACCAGGTCAAATCCCATTTGGGTATATTTCCAAAGATTCGATATAGGAGGCATATCCGCCGCAGCATCGTTCATGCAGGGGATGTTGTGCGCATGGGAGATCCGAATCCAATCCTCGCGACCGATCGTTCCACTTGTAGCCGCATTAAAAAAATGGGTCATTACGGTTTTCGGAGTAAAGGCTGCACGATACTCATCAAGAGTTTCTACTTCTACAATACGCACGCCACAGTTCGACAGTGCGTGGTCGTATCCATAGCGATGCCCCTTTTGCATAATGGCCTCGTTCTTCAAAGAGTCCATACCCTGGGGGATACGTGGCGGGACACGTTCGCCTTTTTTATCGTTTGCCAACGTCACACACGCGGCTGTTCCGAGCGTAAGTGCAGATGCTGCTCCAGCCGACACCAAAGCAGCTTCACAGTGAAGCCGTTTCGCTAGATAGGATCCGGCTGCCAACTGCAAGTCTTCCAGACGCACAGGACTTTTTGCGGCCCTGGCAACAGCTAGCTGGACCTTTTCCGGCATAATAGCCGCCGTCAGGCTCGTATAGGTACCTGCGGCATTGATGATCTCCTCTACACCAAGCTTCGCATAGTAGTTGACGTCATCGTCTTTATGGGAAAGCACAGCGCCGATCGACTGCATAGGAGTCATTAAGCTTGATAGTCCAATGGATGCTAACGCGGTACGACTGTAAGAAAAGAAGGAGCGGCGAGAATAGCGAATAGTCATTGATACCTCCCGAATGCGTTGCTAGTCGTTTATACAATCTGGATTATTTCCGTCCGACGGTGTTGCCTGAATAGGAATAGCTGGATTTGGCAGGGCGCGACTCCCGAGATACCTGCAAGTATCCATTTGCCGCTGTCAAACCCGATGTTGGCGTAGGACCGTCGACAAAGCGTCGGCAATCACTCGGTCTTGACCTGGCCGCAGCACGATCGCCGTGATCTGTATGGTGCTGTTCCCATGATGTTCGCCACCGCCCAGAACTATGGATGGCTTCATGCTCGCCAGCTGTCGATTCACCTGGCCTGCATCAATTGAGAACTTGCTTGGATCTAGATGTATCTGAATGGTCGGAAAATTATTGGCAATCTTGGGAACATGTCGAGCGATTGTAACTCCTGCGATTTTGCTGACAGCATTTGCAATAGTATCCAGTTGTCTCCATTGCTGCTTTGTCAGAGCTTCCTGGTCTTCCGCCAAATAAAGCTCCAACGTCTTCAACATACCGACGATCTCTTCTTTGCCCACCTTCGTAGGTCGTCCCAGCGTATCCTCATTGGGGCTCATATTCAGAAGCGCATTGCCGATCATTTCCTCGCGTCCAATTAGCAGACCTGTACACTGTGGTCCGCGCATGGCTTTGCCTCCGCTAAACGAGATCAAATCGTATCCCATGTTTGCGTAATCCCAGAGATGCGATTTTGGAGGAGTATCGGCTGCCGCGTCGATAAACGCTGGAAGATTCGCCGCGTGAGCCAACTTCAACCACTCTTCCCTCTTAATCTGCCCATCCGGGTCCGCTAAATTTAAAAAGTGCATTGCAGCGGTTCGCTCGCTGATGGCGTTTTGCACATCCGCGACCGTCTCTACCTCGACAATCTTTACCCCTGTAGCGCGAATCTGGTGGTTCCACGGGCTGCGATGTGCCTTCTGGACGATCACCTCGGACTTCAGCCCTGTAACGTCGGGAAGCTGCTTTATATGGGTTTCATTGCTTCCTGTCAGAATTCCGGAATAACCATTTTGAATGGCGGATGCCGCTCCGGAGGTGACGAGCGCACTATAGCCTTGTGGCAGCTTGAGCATTGCGGCAATCCGTTTTCCTGCCGCCGCTTCCAAGTCGTTAATATTGACGAAGTGAAGAGATGCGAGCTTCATGACCGCTTCTGCCTCCGGCCGCATCAACGATCCTCCAAGGTAAGTCATCGTACCCTGACCGTTGATCACCGTAGTCAATCCCAGCTCTTCATATACGTTCCCGCTCTCGCCCAGGCCCTTGATCTTTCCGCTCCACGAAGAATGTTTGTCTGACCCCGGTACGGCCCATGCCCTGCGGCCAACCGTTGCCGCTGAAAGAACTCCAAGTGCATTTAAAAACCTGCGACGATTCATCTTGTCAAGCATTAACATACCCCCTGTCGATCCGAATGGATTTGACCTGCCCCCATTGTCCGCACCGTTATCTTACAACTTGGCCAGCAGTCGCCGAAGCTGTGGGAAAGTGGGAAACGCCTGCGGTGTTTTCCAAGTGGACGGAGCCCACGTCTTTTCCATAGCTCATCTCCCGAGCAAACTCTGCAGGCACCGTAAGCGTCCTGAGTTCCCCTCTGGCATAAGTCAGGGTGCGAGGCTGACTATGGCGTCATGGGTGACGCAG
Organism: Acidobacteriota bacterium; assembly: GCA_021798735.1. Taxonomy (GTDB): domain Bacteria; phylum Acidobacteriota; class Terriglobia; order Terriglobales; family Acidobacteriaceae; genus JAKAAZ01. The sequence continues at coordinate 3,707 of JAJZCA010000345.1, forward strand.
GGGAAGAGGCAGTTGGGCGTCGCGTTCGCCGGTGGCGAACGGTATCGGAGAAGCGGCGTATTGCGGAGCTGACGTTGGAGCCCGGTGCGAGTGTTGCATTGATGGCGCGGGCTCACGACGTGAACGCGAGCCAGGTGTTCAAGTGGCGTCGTGCGCTGAAGAAGGGCTAACTGGTCGAACCCGCGACGGCATCGACGGCGTTGCTTCCAGTCAGGTTGTCTGCTCCCTGTGAGCCAGTCATGAAGACACGAGAGATTGATGCGAAGGAGCAGGCGCCAGGCGGCGGCGCGATTTACATCGAGAGATCGGAA
>JAJZCA010000346.1 GCA_021798735.1 Acidobacteriota bacterium
AACAACAACAGAAATCCGCAGCGAAAACGGCCTAAAAGGCGAAAAATTCCGCCGCAAATGTAAAACGCGGCGGTAAACAAGGGTTTTTCCGCAGCCTGTGGAGCCGGGCAGATATACGGTGTCGATTACGCTGCCGGGACGGTCGCCGCAGGTGGCGACCGAATTGACGCTGGGAACGCGGGAGGAGAGGGAACTGCCGATTGTGACGGAAAGAAACCCGCACTCCACCACGACGGTGCAGGTGAATGCCGACCTGACCCAGGTGGCGACGGCGCAGGTGCATCTGCAGGAACAGCAACGCATCCTGGGAGTGGTGCCGAACTTTTATACCAGCTACATCTGGGATTCCGCGCCGCTGACGCCGAAGCTGAAGTTCCAACTGGCGCTGCGGGCGGAAATCGATCCCATTGAATTTGTGACGGATGCCGGGGTTGCCGGGGCCGAGCAGTATAACGATACATTTCCCGGGTATGGCGGCGGCTGGCAGGGATATGGGAAGCGATTTGGATCGGCGTATGCGGATTCTGCAATTGGGGCGCTGCTGGGACGGGCGCTGTTGCCGACAATATTTCACCAGGACCCGCGCTACTTCTTCCGTGGCACGGGGAGTACCCGCTCGCGTGTGCTGTACGCGCTGGCGCAGGAGGTTGTCACCAGGGGAGACAACGGCGAGACCCAGCCGAACTACTCACACGTGATGGGGAATTTTATGACGGCAGGGATTTCGAATGTCTATCGCGCTCCCAGCGATCGAACCTTTAGTTTGACAATGCGAGATGCGCTGATTGTGACGGCGGGCGACGCGGTTGGAAATGTGCTGCGGGAATTTATCTCGCGCCCGTTCACTTCCAACGTGCCAAAGTTTGCGAACGGCAAGGGCTCGGAATAAACGCCGGTTTCTGAGGCGATTGTCGGCTCGATCGCCAGCGCGAGCATACGTTTCATCGTCGGGGCCGGACGGTGCGATGACGGTTGAGCCATGGGCGGAATTTCGCTCTAGCAACTTTTTCTCTTCCGACATGGTCTATCGTAAAGACACAAATATTCTGTCGCTCAGGGAAGGTCCGATTCCGTCAATCGAAAGTCGTTCAGGGGCCCTGATATGAATCGGGTTGAATCAGAGACTCCTTAGCAGCAGTTGTTGAGAGTGAGGCGGTAGACCGCTGTGGCCTTCACTCAATTTCGCTGCACGACGAATCGCCTTGGACAAAGGAATGCCAGGAAGAGTATTCGCGGCCCACGGTGTAGCTGCGTTGTTGTTGACGATGCCGCTGGGAGTTCTGGCGCAGTTGCCCGATGCTCCGCTGCCGGTACGAAGCGCGGTGGGGACGGGGCATTCTGGCGAGGAAGATTCGTGGTTGCAGAATGGTTTGCAGCGGGAGTGGAAGGCGAGGGCAGCGGCGTTGCCCTGCGAGCAACAAGAATCGACGGCGGCGGGAATTTCCAGTTCAGTGGGGGGACCGCGAACAACCGACTGGGCGATGGCGGACGCTCCCGAAGGACAAGAATCCTTCGCCCCTGCTTCCAGGCGGAGATTCAAACGCGCTCTTTCCTCCAGCACAGCGTATCTGGGCGAGATCCCCGGTTCAGCCCCGGCGTTACAGAGCGATTGCCTCAACAACGCCAGTCCCGTGGTTCCGCCGGACATGTCCTGCTGGGAGACGGTGTCTCCGTTCTCGCAATATCTCAGATGGCCGGACGTGGTTCCGCTGACGGCGCAGGACAATTTGCGCTCGGCGGTGAAAGGGGTGATCGATCCATTCAACCTGATCACGATTGCCGGCGATGCGGCGGTTGGGATCGGGTCGGACGCGCACACGCCATATGGGCCGGGCATGCGTGGTTTCGCGGAGTATTCTGGCGTGAGTTTGACGGAGGACATGACGGGAGAGTTTTTCGGGACATTTTTGGTTCCGTCGCTGGTGCATCAGGACCCGCACTATCATCGCGAGCCGTTCCTGCCTATCCCGCGCAGAATCCTGCACGCGATTGTGCAGGTGGCGTGGTCGCAGAGCTACAGTGGTCGACCGATGTTCAACTACGCCAACTTTGTGGGTGGAATTGCGACGGCAGTGGTGAGCAATACGTTTGTACCGGGACCGAATCGGCAGGGGTTTGGGAACACTGCGCAGCGGCTGGCGCTGGCGTTTGCGATCAGTCCGTCAGGCAATTTGATTGAGGAATTTGTGCCTGACCTGGCGAGCCACGTGAACCTGCGGGTGGTCATCTTCCAACGAATTTTGAACTCGGTGACGCTGGAGGAGAGCGGAGTGCCGCAGTAGGGGTGGGGCAGCATTCTATCCACGGTTGAATCGCTGCCGCTAGAATCGATTGAGAACGAACGATTTTAAGGACTGCATCGATGCGGCTCAAAAACAAGGTAGCGGTGATAGTGGGCGGGGCCAAAGGTATTGGCCGCGCCATTGCGATTCGTTTCGCCGAAGAGGGAGCCAGTGTGGCCATCAACGACCTTGACAAGGCCGCAGGACAGGCGCTGGAATCTGAAATCGAACTTCTTGGTGGCACATCGTTCTACCTCCACGGAGACGCTGCTTCTGAGCGCGACGTTTCGGACCTTATGAATGCAGTGAAGGACAGGTTCGGCGGGCTGGATATACTCGTGAACAATGTGGTTGCGGGGGAAACTTCCATAGCCGCGAACGATTGGGATTCTTTAACCGAGGTCTGCCTGAAGAGTTATTGGATTTCGATGAGGGCTGCTTTTCCCTTGATGCAACATCCGGGCTCGAGCGTAGTGAATATATCGTCGGTCAATGCGCTGATGGGGTTCGGCGAAGATCATCTCTATAGCGGCCTGAAAGCCGCGATCCTAGGCCTGTCGCGCTCCATGGTGGGTGAGTACTCCCCGCACGGCATCCGAATCAATTGCATTTGCCCGGGCACAATCGTCACCGAGAGGTGGAAGACGCGTTTTGAGCAAGATCCGGAACTGGAACCGAAGCTGACCAAGCTTTATCCAATCAGGAGGCTGGGAAACCCGGAGGATATCGCCAATGCTGCCCTCTTTCTCGCTTCGGATGAGGCTTCATTTATTACCGGCGCGGTGTTGACTGTGGATGGAGGGATCACTGCGGTGAATACTGGGTTCGCCAAGTAGGATTGGGTTCGCCGGATTGAGAGTGCGACCGGCCCTTCCAATGGATCAACAAATTCGGGAGCCCGTAGAGATCGTGGTAACTCGTTCTTTATGAGTGATTTGGCGGATCTACCAACAGTTGAGAGAGGGCCGAGGAAGTGTGTGTTTGGAAGTTGTATTTCATTTGAGGTCGGAAGGTAGGAGGAGAAATGGCACGAGCACCAGTGGTCGGGGTAGTGGCAACTGGATGAGTGGTGGCCGTCCAACTCCAGGCCGCTGGGCATCACGCTATCAAGCTTTGTACCAGGCAGCCAATGGATGGGCGGAAGCTCCATATGCCGGACGGGGTCGCATCGGTGGGGGCGACGAACGTCATCGATCCGGCCGGCACTTGCTGAGGCGGCGGATTGCGCTGCGCGGGGGGACGGCACCCTCAGGAGGGCTTGTTTAGTTATTCGCGCTCGTGACGGCGCCTGATTCGAGGGTCGGCGTTGCTAATAGGAAAGAGGCCGTTACAAAGCTCAAATCCGCAACCGTACGTTGAATGGTAAGGGCGGAGAAAACCAGACTATCGAACGTGTTCCGTGGTAGTGAGAGTATTGAACCAATATCAACTCGTCGGCAGAACTAGCTTAGCGTTTCCGTTCCTAGACCTCTGTTCTCCTATGATCTCAAAGTGCACGAGACAGCAACAGAAGTCACACTCCGCCTCGTTAACGCCTTTGGCGACATTCGATACCGGAAAGGTACGCAGGCACTCCGAACAGGTGACGGCAATAGTGCCATTATCGTTCTTGACCCACACCGCAGCTTGGTTAGGCTTACCCGTTTTAGGCCGAGTCGGAAGTTCATGTAGCAAATCTATGATTTTCTCGAACAGTTGTTTTGCGTTGTAGCCGCCTTTGGGGAAGAAGGC
>JAJZCA010000347.1 GCA_021798735.1 Acidobacteriota bacterium
ACGCCGCGAATGCTGTCTTTGTAAGCCAGCTCGGCTTCCTGCTTCCGGCCCAGCGCATCGAACGTACGGCCAATGTAGTAATAGATTCGTGGCGCAGACTGCAGTTCGAAATCATCCATGCCCAGCGAGGCCGGCGGCTTCAGCGCGGACTGGAAGAAATTGAGCGCCTCCTCATAGTTCCCCTTGTGGAACTCTTGCGCGCCCTGACCGTATTTCAACTCACGATAGGCATCGCGCAACGTGTAGGTCCTGTGGACAGGAAGAAACGTGTGGTGATCGATGATGTCCTGCGCAGCCTGAAACTTGCCCTGGATCAGATCAGCGTCCAGCAATCCCTCCACCAGATGATCGTTATTTGGATTTCGGGCGACAGCTTTTTGCAGCAACGCCTCTTGCTCCTCGAACTTGCCGGTGCGTGCATAGAGATCCGAAAGATCGTCCAGCGTATCCGCACTGTCCGGGTTCAGGTCGAATGCCTTCTGCAATTGCGGCACGGCGTCTTCAAGCTTGCCATCTTCTTCATACGCCAATCCCAGTGCCCGCCGAGCAGCAAAGTCAGACGGATTGATCTGGTTGATGCTCGCCCACTGCTGGATTGCTTCCGCCCGATGGCCGCGGTAATACAGCAGGCAAGCCCAGTCGAAGCGCGCTACCGTGTCATTGGGATTATCTTTGACTGCGTCGGCGAGCGGCGCTTCCATCTCGGCGCGATAGGGAAAGCGCTCCACATTTCCTGCCGCAGCCTGCGCCTTCTTGCGGTACTCCGCCGCCGCAGCTGCGTCACCAGCTTGCTTCACATCAAAAGCTAGCGCGTAGTAATAGGCGGGGGGCGTTCCCCACGGATCTTTGTTATGCGGCGGCTCTACCGTCTTCAGCACCGCAGCCGCTTCCTTCCAGCGCTCCAGCGAGCTATAGAAAAACGAGACCTCCATGGCGCCTTCGGTCTGTTCGCCCATCAGGTCCAACAGTTTTTCCCTGGCGGCCGCATTGCCTGTCAGGAAGTACATTTCCGCCTGCGTCACGCGGTCGGCCGGGTCGATAGCCTCTACCTTCGTCAGTTGTTCCAGCGCCGCGGCTTTATTTCCCTCATCCCGCAACGTCATCGCTAACACAAGGTGCGCCTTGATGTCCTTGCCATTGGCGTTAATTGCCCCAGCCAGATGTTGCGCCGCAGCCGCATCGTCATGTCGCAGAAAATTCAACAACCCTAGCTGGTATTCACGCGGCCCGTAATAGACGCTGTCCGGCCAGATGTAATAGAAATTCCGTTCCGCCTTCTTTTGCTGACCCAGTTTCAGTTGACATATCGCCAGGTAATACCAAGACTCCGATGCGTACGGGTTGCGATCCACGGCCTGCTGAAATTCCCCCGCGGCCTGTTGATAATGATGCTGGTTGTACTCCAGCACTCCCAGCAATTGGTGCGCAACAGAGTAACCTGGATCACGCTTCAGGGCCAGCTTGGCCAAGGTTGCCGCCTCGTCCATGCTCAGGTCCTTCTGCTTGAACTCAGCTGCCAGTACCAACTGTTCCGCCGTCATCTTGTCCAGTGGAATGGGTGCTGCTGTCAGGTCTTTCGCAAACGGAGTGATGTTTCCGCCTGAGCTGGTAGCGGGCTTTGTGTATGCCAGAAGGAGCTTGCCATCCGGGCCAAGAACCTGCACATTCATCCCATCCAGGTCTGCAGCGCTGACATGGCCGACGGTCTTCTTCACTGGAGTTCCCGGGATCAGATTCACCAACGCCTGCAACAGCTCGCCGCTTTTCGCATTCACCACCAGCTTTGCATTTTGGATTGGAACAACCGGCGACAGCGCGATCTGCACCGATGAAGCTGCACCGTTCGAGCCAGGCTGCACTTCCACGTTAAGGGCGACATCTTTGCTCAGCGTGGTCAGGCCATTGATGCCTGCGACCGGAATCCACCATTCGTGCCATTGCTCCACTTCATGCGGATACACCCATTCATAATGACCATCCCAAACCATGCGGCCGCTTTGCGCTTCGAAGTATGGACCGGCCTTATCGGTGTAGCTATGTTCTACCTCCGAAGAGCCGGATCCAAAACCAAAGGTCCACATCTTCATGCCTTGCACAACTCTCCGGTCGGCATAGCGAAAGACGCCGTAGTCATGGTCGAACTCGTAGGAGCCGCCATAGTTGTCATAACTGTCAATCCCAAACACGCCCAGCATGTGTAGATTGTTATGGGCCCAGCTCAGATCGACTCCGTTGTAGATCGGCCAAGGCGAAACCACTCCGGTGGTATGTCCCACGGTTTGTGTCATGGGATAGAGAAATCGCGTCTTTGCGGTGACGGGGAACGCGGCATTCGACCATAACATCTGCGGCTTCTGGCCATCGGTGCCGTTGTAGCAAAATGTGCTGATCTCCAGCGCATCCACATTGGGATAGAGCGTCGCCGTGTACGTCACATCCATGTGATAGAACGGATCTTCTTCTCCCAGCAGCACCGACACGCTGCCATCTGTGTGCTTCAGGATGGTGTGCGACCAATACGGTTCGCCCTTCCACGTGAGAGAGTGTGCATCGTAGGGCCCGGTCAGCTCGATTCCCGACTGCGGCCAGGTGAAGCGTGGATTGAACTGAGTCGGCTTGATCACATCGTTTCGGTAAAACATCTGCCGATGATGCACTTTGTCGTACACCGAGAAAAATCTTCCACCCAGCTCTGGGATATATGTCAGCTTGAAATATTGGTTATCGACGAAGATGGCGTGATATTTCTCCGGAAACGGACTGCCCTCTTTGAACTGCCGCTTATATGTCGTAAAGGGATAGAGACCCGTCAATGTCGAATCCGAAAACAGCGGCGGCTGCATATATCGGCCAACATGCTCATACGTAGGAATGGTAATTTCGCCTTCAGACACGGTGATCGCAGCCGGATTTGAGGTTTTTGCTGAAACGCCGGTCGCATGGCATCGCGGCGAACCCAAGGTCATCACCATTGCAAACAATAGAAGCCAAAACTTCATCGATTCTCACTTTCGGTCAAAATATCTGTTGTCGCCTGCATATCTGCGTGAAGGTCGCCAGAATGATTCCGGCATCTGCCACTATTTAGAATGTATGAGCGAATCTCGTAACACATCGAAACGATTATATACGGTGAAATGAGCAACAAAACGGAAAGTCAATGGGCCACTGAACGCACTTTTTACCTTATAACCCGGGCAACACCACAGGCAAAAGAACCCTTCGAAACGATCTGCGGAATTCAACCAAGACCCTTTTATGGCTGCCCCTGGCGCTACAGTCTCGGCAGTATCAAAAAAGGCGATGGGGATCTCGGACTTGCCGCATTCGTAACCAGCCGTAACCCAATACCATAGTTGTGAGCTGCAATGCAGTACCTTTCAATCTGTGATCCACGATAGCCTAGTCACCGTATCAGGAGACCCAGAATGCATAGCGACCTACCGCAGGCCAGTTCGAAATTTGCCAAGCACGATTCCGCTCCCAACACCGATCCACTTTCGACATTCTGGATGGATACTCCGATCGTCACAATGGAGAACGATGCATACGGCCACAAAGTTGCCGGACATGTAACGGAGATTCGTTCCCGGTGGACCTCCTCCAATCTTTACTTTCTTTTTGTGTGTCCTTATCAGGCGCTGCATCTCAAGCCGAACCCCGTACTGGACAAAGCGACAGGGGGACTCTGGAATTGGGACGTAGCCGAAGCCTTTATCGGGTCCCAACGCGATCCAATCCATCGATATAGGGAGTTTGAGCTATCGCCCCAGGGCGAATGGCTCGATCTCGACATCGATCTGAAGCAGCCGGACAAAGTCGCGCTTACCGGTTGGACTTCAGGATTTCAGGTTGCGGCTCGCATTCAGCACGATCAGAAAATCTGGTATGGATCGATGCGAATACCCTACGCCTCGATTGAATCGGACGAGGCCAAGGCCGGCAATCTTCTCCGTA
>JAJZCA010000348.1 GCA_021798735.1 Acidobacteriota bacterium
TGCAAGAGGGTAGGTCTGCACTACATCGCATTTTCAAATCCCACCGTTGAGCCAAAAGAGCTTGCCTCCCTCAGACACGGCAAAATAGCACGAACCTATCAGTTCGTGACGAACTTGGGTTAATGCGGTTGCGGTTGTTGAATCTGACATTGCGCATGTAGACATGGCGCATGTTGCCGCCAACCCGGGTGATGGAGCGGTTGTAATAAAAGGCGCCGCGGCTCCAGTAGCCGCCTTCGTAGCCACTGCCAAAGTAGCCGTAGCCATAATTGATGCCGCCATAGAAGCCGATATACGGACCCCAGTAACCGCCATTCCAACCATAACGGCCGCCCATGAACCCCCAATAGCCCGGCGTCCAGAGCGCGCCAATGTAGGGAGCAAGCACCCAGGCTCCGGGCACCCAGTAGTAGCCCATTGGCGACCAATACCAATATCCCGGCGTCCAGATGTAGTTGTCGCCCGGGCAGTAAGGCTGCTCGTACTCCGGTATCGGCGGAGGAGGCTCGGGAGCATAGACGGGCTGCTCGCCCGCGTTATCGCCATACCCGTATTGGTTCTGGTTGTACCCGCCCTGGTCGTATCCAGCCTGATCGGGTGGCGGCGGAGGCGGTTCATTCTGGCTATACTGGCCGGATGCAGCAGGAGGGTAGGACTCGTTCGATGAAGCCTGCTCTTGCGATGGCGTCGCGGCCGGCGCTGCGCCACTGTCATACGCAGAATCTGTAGCGGTGTCAGGCGCATTATTGACAACCGCTGGATCGCCCGTATCGCTTTGGATTGCGTTTTGCGTAGCTGCGTTTGCGATCTGCTTCCCGTGACAAACCGCAACGCCAAAAAGAAGGACAAGAGAAAGTAATAGGCCGAAGAACGACTTCTTGCGGGTGGTCATGCAATATCCCCCCGCCACTTAAGATGCAGTTTTGGCCCCGTCCGCCCACTGACTTCAACCGCATTTCCAAAGCTCAACCTCGCAAGACTCCGCGATCAACTCCCATTCGCGCCGAGGATCCCATATTTGTCAGACGGATCGAGGCACAGTAAATTGATAGACGCCCAATGGATTGCGATTTTACGGCGTGAAAGAAGGAGAAAAAGACATGTCTAAATCGTTTTTGTTTGTTCGTCCCGCAGGCCGACTGAAACTCTGGTTCTCTGCATCGCTGGCCGGCGTTAGCGCGTTCCTCTTCCTGGCGCCCGGATGTTTTGCGCAGCCAGCCGCCGGCAAAGCCCCCGCCCCCTACTTGAATTCAGCAATCCCCATCCAGCAACGTGTCGACGACCTGGTGTCGCAGATGACGCTAGCGGAGAAAGTGTCGCAGATGCAGAATCACGCGGCCGCCATTCCGCGTCTCGGCATTGCCGAGTACGACTGGTGGAGTGAGGCCTTGCATGGCGTGGCGCGCTCCGGATATGCGACCGTGTTTCCGCAGGCCATTGGAATGGCGGCGACCTGGGACGCTCCCCTGATCCACGAAGAAGGCCATGTCATCGGCATCGAGGGGCGCGGACGCTACAACTCCGCGGTGCGGGAAGACAATCACGCCATTTTCTACGGCATGGATTTCTGGTCGCCGAACGTGAACATCTTTCGCGATCCGCGCTGGGGACGCGGACAGGAGACCTATGGCGAAGACCCATTCCTCACCGGCCAGTTGGGCGTCCAGTTTGTGACCGGTCTGCAAGGAGACAATCCCAATTACTATCTGTCCATTTCCACCCCCAAGCACTTCGACGTACACAGCGGCCCGGAGCCGCTGCGGCATAACTTCAACGTCGACGTCTCGCCGCACGATCTGGAAGATACCTATCTGCCGGCCTTTCGCGCAACCATCGTCGACGGCCACGCTGACTCTATTATGTGCGCCTATAACGCCGTCGACGGCGTGCCCGCCTGTGCCAACAAAATGCTGTTACAGCAAACGCTGCGCGGCGATTGGAACTTCCATGGCTATGTCGTCTCCGACTGCGGTGCGATCGGCAACATTGCCAACGGCCACAAATATGCGCCAACGGTCGAGCAGGCTTCTGTCGACGCCTTGCGCGCGGGAACGGATCTGAGTTGCGGCAATGAGTATGCCACGCTGGTCAAGGCAGTGCATGACGGGCTGATCAAGGAAAGTGAAATCGACACCGCCGTGAAGCGCTTGATGACCGCGAGGATTCGCATGGGAATTTTTGCGCCGCCCAGCGGCCAGCCGCTGCAATCGCTGAATCGCTCCGTGGTGTATTCGCCGGACCACGCCAAACTGGACTTGCGCGCCGCGGACGAGTCCATGGTATTGCTGAAAAACGATGGCGCATTGCCGCTTGCGGCGAACATCAAGACAGTCGCGGTAATCGGGCCGAACGCGGCATCCCTGGCGGCGCTGGAAGGCAACTACAACGGAACCCCGATCCATCCGGAGACGCCGCTGGCCGCGTTCAAAACGCTGGTCGCGCAGAAACGTTTTCGCGTTCTCGACGTACAAGGCGCACCCTACGTGGAGCAGCTGTTCTTGCCGGTTCCGCCGGATGCTTTCCACACCGCCAAGGGCGTGGAAGGGCTGACTGAAACTGCCTTTCCAAACGCGAATTTTTCCGGACCCGGCATCACGTCTTCTTCCGGCAACATTGACAGCAACTGGGACGGCGCGAGTCCCTACCCCAACCGCATTCCGCGCAAGGCTTTTTCTGTCCGCTGGAGCGGCACTTTCACGCCGCCGGCGGCCGGTGACATCGCGTTTCAGGTGAAGCTGGCCGACTGCTATCCCTGCAATAATGTCGAAACCTACAGCGTTTGGCTGGACGGCAAGCAAGTATCGTCCGCCACTCCCCACGATAAAAACGGACATGGCCACCCGGCAGAGTTCCACGTCCATTTTGTCGATGCAAAACCGCACGCATTTCGCTTGGACTATTCCCATCAGTTTCCGCTGTTTGGTGCCGGCATCAGTTTCAACTGGCAGCCGCCGGTGGATGTGCTCCGCCAGCAGGCCGTCGCAGCCGCGAAGCAGGCGGATGCTGTGATTGCGTTCGTTGGCATTTCTCCGCGTCTGGAAGGGGAAGAGATGCCGATTCACATTCCCGGATTTTCCGGCGGCGATCGCACCTCCATCGACCTGCCCGCTGTGCAACAGCAGATGCTGCAGGCTGTGGCCGCTACCGGCAAGCCGCTCATCGTTGTCCTGATGAATGGCTCGGCGCTTGCGGTGAATTGGTCCGCGCAGCATGCCAACGCCATCCTCGAAGCGTGGTATCCCGGCGCACGTGGAGGTCAGGCAATCCTCGACACGCTGCTCGGCAAAAACAATCCCGCGGGAAGATTGCCAGTCACGTTTTATCGCTCGACCAACGAACTGCCGGCGTTTACGGATTACTCGATGGCTAACCGCACCTATCGTTACTTCCACGGCTCGCCGCTCTATGGATTCGGATTCGGCTTGAGCTATTCCCAGTTCAAATTCGACAAGCTGCAGGTCTCGACCGAGAAACTGAAGGCGGGCGATCCTCTCATCGTGAATGTAGACGTAACCAACACGTCGAAGGTCGATGGTGATGAAGTGGCGGAGTTGTATCTCACCTATCCGAAAACCAGGACCAGCCCGATTCATGCGCTCGCCGGATTTTCGCGCGCGCATGTGGCCGCCGGTGCTACCGTTCCAGTTCAAATCAAAGTGGACGCGCGGCAATGGAGCCAGGTGCTGGAGAGCGGTGATCGCGTGATTCTGCCCGGAAGCTACACGCTGTTCGTCGGCGGCAGCCAGCCCGGAACAAACGCCAATGGAGTGTCGACCACGGTGAGCGTCGCGGGAAAGAAGGTTCTTCCGCGCTAGCCGCGATATCTCACACGGATCGATTTCATCGGACAGCTCGGCGGTCTGATAGGGCAGAAGGGTGGTCGTTCGGTCTCGGAGCAGTCTTCAGTCTGGGTTTGGCGCTTTCGTAGAGGTTTTTTCG
>JAJZCA010000349.1 GCA_021798735.1 Acidobacteriota bacterium
TTCGACTCCTGGGTCGGTGCCATTTGGCCGGCAGCACCACCATAAAAAATTGCTATTTGAAGGATAAAGGAAATCTATTCCAGTTTACCTGCGAACATGGGGCACGGGAGGTCGAAACAAGCGAAAATCGACAATGACGAGGCAGCCGCAAACCGAACCTTCAGCGCAAATCAACTACCCTAAGCTCCGGCGAAAACGTATGGTCTTTCTCGCCAGCGCCGTGCGGTTTCCCGGTCAATCGACGCGATGGGCAAACGCCGAGTTCGATTACAGTCGAAAGCGTTACGAAGATGGCTCGCATCCACCTTAAGATTTCGCATCCGATGAAATTCGCGATTGAAAGAATGGTTGCTATTTTAAATTAGTTCGAAATCAGTCGTGGAGCTGCCGGGCAGGTTGGATCCCGACCGCAGATCGATAGCGTTGCGGAAGCTGAGTTTTGCGGAAGCCTTTTGAAGCGGCGATGCGCGAAGCGATCGAATGGGACGAGGAATAGAAACTATTCGGATGCCCGCGCGTCTCAAACGCTATGATAAGTGGAACATCATCTTTCTTCTTGCGATCTGCTACAAGAATTTCCGTCGGTTCTGTTAGTGAGGTTTTTTGATCGAAAATAGGTATCGTGTTCTACGCTCACACGTCCGGCGTTTTGCGGTCGGAACGGTTTTTATCGGAGGCGGGCTGCTCTGGGCGCAAGCGGGCACATCCCCGGATTCAAACCCAGATTCAACCACGATGGTCTTTGCGGCCGACTCCGTTCCAACGTCCATTCCGGGCGGACTATCCACTGAAGACCAGCAGGCGCCGAATGCGCCGGTCCCGCAATCGCAGAGCGATACGGCGGAACAGCAATTGCGGCAACAGGAACATCAACGTATTCTCGGCGTCATTCCGAACTTCAACACCAGCAATATTCCAGATGCGGCGCCCCTTTCGCCTCGACAAAAATTCCGATTGGCATTCCGCGGCGCCATTGACCCGTTCGAGTTCTTTGCAGCCGGCGCGCTTGCCGGCTGGGGGCAGGCTGAGGACGACAACGCCGGCTATGGTCAAGGCGCGCAAGGATACGCCAAGAGATATGGCGCGTCTTATGCAGACAGCGCCGACGGCATCCTGTGGGGAAACGCCATTTTTCCAGTACTGCTGCATGAGGACCCACGGTATTTCCGCAAGGCCACGGGCAGCTACTGGGGGCGGTTTCGACATGCTGTCCTGACGACCGTGTGGACGAAGAACGATAACGGGACTTTTGGCCCAAATTATGCAAACGTTCTAGGCAATGTTGTGGCTGGTGGGATTTCCAATCTGTACTACCCCAGCGATAATCGGGGCGTTGGACTGACTTTTGAAGGGGCCGCGACGGTCACTGCGGAAGGCGCGCTGGGCGCGCTTGGCGTGGAGTTCTGGCCCGACATTTCCAGCAGACTTTTCCACAAACGAGACCATGTTCCTGCCGCGCCAGCGCCAAAGTAGCTTGTGCATCTCAGCCAGAGAGTGACTGTCCGGCAGCGAAGCCCGATGCCCACGCCCACTGGAAGTTGAAACCACCCAGGTGGCCGGTGACATCGACCACTTCACCGATAAAGTACAAGCCCGGCACTCTGTGGCATTCCATGGTCTTGGAGACGAGTTCATCCGTGTCCACGCCGCCCGCCGTCACCTCCGCCTTTGCGTAACCTTCCGTGCCTGCAGGCACGATCCTCCATCGATGCAGTTGCTGTTCCCACGCGTTCAGTGATCGATTGGTCCAGTCTTCTGGTGGATGCAAGACGAGCCACCGGTCAGCCAGGCGACGGGGTAGTGTGACGCGTAGAAGATTTTTCGCAGTCGCCAAATTTCTCGGAACAAGCGAATCGCGCAAGGGCCTGGTCCATTCCTTGTCGGGAGCAAGGTCAATCTGCAAAGACTCGTCCGGTTGCCAATAGGAAGATATCTGAAGGATCGCTGGACCACTCAAACCGCGATGGGTAACCAGCATGGCTTCACGGAACTGATGTGTGCCGCAGCGAACGACTACCTCCGTCGCAACTCCGGCCAAATCGCCATATTCGGCCAGGTCGTTGCTTGAAAATAGAAGCGGCACCAGTGCAGGACGGCAAGGTTGAATTGCAATTCCAAATTGTGCGGCCAGTTCGTACCCGAAGGGCGTTGCGCCCATTTTCGGAATCGATAATCCGCCGGTCGCTACCACCAATGCACCGCTCGAGAACACATCATTCTGAGTGCGAACTTCAAAATCGGTGAGGTGGCGGACTCTTTCCACCTTCGCATTCAAGAAAATCTCCACGCCGGTCTCGCGGCATTCTTCTTGCAACAGCGCGACGATATCGCGCGCGGAGCGATCGCAAAAAAGTTGACCGAGAGTCTTCTCGTGATACGGAATTTTATGTTTCAAAACCAGCGCAAGAAAGTCTTGCGGCGTGTAACCAGCGAGAGCAGATTTACAAAAATGTGGATTGGCGGAGAGAAAATTGTCTGGGCTGCAATGGATGTTGGTGAAGTTGCAGCGTCCGCCGCCGGAGATCAGTATTTTTTTGCCGATTCTGTCCGCGTGGTCCAGCACCGCGACGCGCTTGCCATGTCGTCCAGCTTCAATGGCGCACATCAGGCCTGCCGCACCGGCTCCGAGAATGAGGACATCGCAAACGTGGGTCACTGTGCAATTGGCCAGGGAAAGTAGCTACTTCATTATGCCTTGCGGAAAATCTGTTCGTGCGCGATGCGCCTGAGCTAGGCTGGAAACATGGCTCAAGGAAAACCTTCCGTGATCGTTGGCTTTCATCAGGATGAGCAGGACGACTGGGTCGCGGATTTAGCGTGCGGCCACACACAACATGTGCGTCATCGTCCGCCGTGGATGCTGCGGCCCTGGGTCATCGACAAAGCAGGACGCAAGGAACATCTTGGCACGATATTGATGTGCAAGGAATGTTTGCAGCCAGATCCGAACTAGACGGCGCTGGGGTACGACGGCGGAAAATTTCTGCCTTTCGGCTTTCGCGTCAGCAGATAGATCATGCCCAGGATGACCAGAATGGTGACACAGCCGGCCAATCCCAGCACTCGCAGAATTGACACCGTATATCGCCCTGACGAGGGGTTGTAGTTGCAGCAGTACAGCAGGAAAAGGTCGGCGGCAGTGCCGATCTTGTGGTTCGAGGCATCCACCATCGCGAGACGAAGATCGCGCGGCTCATATTGAATGCCGGAAAAATATTTTGACAACCGGCCATCCGGAGTTGCCACCATAATGACGCTGGAGTGGGCGAATTGGTCCATCTTGCCATCGGGGCCCGGCACCCGAACATAATGAAAGCCGGTCGCGGTGCTGAGAGCGTCGATGGAAGGTTGCTGACCGGTGAGGAAATGCACGCCGGAAGCCGCCGACGGATCGCCGAGCCAACTGAGGAACAATTGCTTCTCTCCGGCCGCCTGTTGCGGGGTGTCCTTGGGGTCGAAGCTGGCGACCACCACCTGGTAATCTTTACCGGTCTTCAGGCCAGTCTGCTTCAGGGCATCGGCAGCGCCATGCAGTACCTGGGGGCACAACATGCCGCAACTGAAGTAGACCTCCGCGAGTACGACAGGTCGCTGGGAGAAATATTCGCCCAGCGTAACAGATTTGCCGGAAGAGTCGATGTATGCTGCGCTCAAAGGCAATTTGCGGTTCAGGTTTTGCGCGATGCCGGCATGTTGCAGATAGGAAGGAAGGCCCTGCTGTTGCGTGATCGCGCCTGGTTCCGAGGCGGAATATTGTGCGGTGCAGAGCGGACTGAATAACGCAAAAAACAGCGCAGCCATCCATGCGCCGCGTCGCGCAATGCCACAGAATGAAACGTTGCGAGCGCGCCTTGGAACCGCGCGTATGTTGGATGCCTGCACATCTTCCATCCTAGATGAGTTTGCTTGGGTCG
>JAJZCA010000350.1 GCA_021798735.1 Acidobacteriota bacterium
TCGGCGAGGCGCAGTACCGTCGTATCGAGCCGATTCTGCCGCGCCAGCGCGGCAATGTGAGCATGTCGAATCTCACCCCAAGAGCAACCGCCTGCAACCCTGGCGGTACGACCAGGGCATCTACCGCAAACGCAATCAGATCGAGCGGCTCTTTCGGCGACTCAAGGGCTTCCGCCGCATCTTCTCCCGCCTCGATAAACTCGATGTCGTGTTCACTTGCTTTCTTCTACTTCGCTCTCATCGTCGAAGCCCTTAGATAGTGTTAACACGCCCTAGGCCAGAACCTTCAGGCCCGTCGAAGCAGCCTGTTCATGCGCATGGTACGAAGATCGAACCAGCGGGCCGGATTCCACATGGCGGAAGCCCATCCGCATCGCTTCCTCCTTCATCCATGCGAACTCCTGCGGCGTGTACGTCCGCGCCATCGGCAAGTGGTCCTTCGACGGGCGTAAATACTGTCCGATGGTAAGAATGTCTGTCCCAGCTCGCGCCAAGTCGCGAAACACATCGAGCAGCTCGTGCATCTCTTCACCCAGCCCAACCATCACGCCCGACTTCGTGACCAGCTTCGGATTCACTTCCTTGGCATACTCCAGCAGTCGCAGCGTCCGTTCATAGCGTGCCCCGGAACGGACTACGCGATAGAGGCGCGGCACGCTCTCCGTATTGTGATTCAGCACTTCAGGAGCAGCATCGACCACGATGCGAATCGCATCTTCCTTGCCTTGAAAATCCGGGATCAGCACTTCCACCTGGCAGCCGGGAGCTTGCCGGCGAATCTCCTCAATCACCATCGCGAACGCGCGCGCTCCGCCGATAATATCGTCATCGCGATTCACGCTGGTAATCACGGCGTGCTTCAAACCTAGCGCCGCAACCGCTTCCGCCACCCGTCGCGGCTCGTCGAAATCTATCGTCTCCGGACGCCCCTTCGGCACCGCGCAAAAGCCGCAGCGACGCGTGCATAGATTGCCCAGCATCATGAATGTGGCCGTTTTGTGGTTCCAGCATTCGCCGATGTTGGGGCAATGCGCAGACTCGCAAACGGTATTCAGATTCAGGCTGCGTGCCAGCTTTTTCAGGTCGTGGAAGACTTCGCCTATCGGCGCACGCGCCTTCAGCCACTCCGGCCTGGGCTGCGGCCGCTTCAGCACAACATCGATCTGGATCAGTTCAGGAGCAGTCGCCATGGAATGAATGTGCTGCGGATACCTCTGTCTATTGTACCTGTGAGGACACGGCGCTCCGGTCGCCCTGCTCGGCTGCGGCGGCGTTCTGCGCTCTTGGCTGACTGTCCGCCGGAGAAATTCTCCATATCGTCAAATAATTTTTCCCGGTCCACACAATATGGGACGGAGGCAGAGAAATATATCCCGCTGGCGCCAGCGGCAGCCGCGAATACACTTCGACGCCGGTGATCATCCACTGCGGCTCGCCGTTCGGTTCCGCCATCCAAGGCTCGCAGGTATATTTCGTGCTCTCCAAAAAGAGATGACCGCAATAGGTGTCTTTCCCCCACTGGTCGAACGGAACCGTCGGCCCGGCAAAGCCGTCGATATTGTTTTTGCGGATGAAATCTCCGATCCCGTTCTGCGCCAGCTCAGTTTGAAATTCGCGATCGGCCATCAGGCCATCCAGCGGCACCACGGCGGCGTCGGTAAAGTACGCCATCCCGCCCGGCTGATCGTAGGCCAGCAGTCGGTTAATATGGTCGCTGTCCAGCACCTGTCGCAGAACGGGGATCGTCGTCTCTTCCGCGACCTGCTCGCGGCTGTGTTTCCAGCCCATCTTGTACCAGAGCAGCGTTGAGAACACGATCGCCAGCAGAATGCCCACAGAATGCAACGTCGCTGCCACGGAAGTTCGTTGCGGCGTCCCGCGCACCCCCGCCGGAGCCGCACGAAGCAGGCAGGCCGTCGCGCGCGATGCCGTCAGCGCCGCCAGCAAGGCCCAACTGACGTAGTACCAGGTCCAGCGCGTCTCTCCTGTCATCCGCAGCGTGATGTAGGCGGTGTGCATCAGGATGCCGAAAAAGAACGGCAACTCCGCGAACAGGAACCAGCGGTCGCGCTGCTTGCGCCACAGAATTGCAATTGAAATCGCGCAGATAATGAGCGAGATTAACGCCGTGTGCGGCAGGTTATGCCCCAGCGCATGGTCGCCACTGTTGGTCGACTTCAGCAGCCCGCTAATCGGCATCAGGATGTGAAACCAGAACAGGTTGCTGCCCAGATACGCGCCCCACAGCACCGCATACAGCGGAATCCACGCCAGATGAATTCGCAGCGCCCGCTTGCCGGCCGCCTGCTGTGGCTGCTGCAGGCACCAAAACAGCACCGCGATCCATACGCACGCGATCACAAAAATCGAATCCAGCCGGCTCAGCACCGAAAACGCCGCCAGAACATTGAACGCGAATCCGCTTTTCCAATCCGAATGCTCGAAAAATTTGTACAACGCCAGCAACGTTCCCGCCAGCATGGCCGCACTCAGGGAAGACTCCGTCCCCAACTGCAGGCCAAAAAGAAATGGAATCAGAATCGTCCATGCCACCCATGCCGGGGCCCGCAGACGGCGCAGCAATTTTGCCGCGACGACCAGCACCACAATGTTCAGCAGCACAATCAACGCCGCTATCATGTGCAGGCCGACGATGCGATTGGGAAACACCCGGTAGACCGCCGCGCACATCAGCATCCAGATGGGATGGTAGCCGTTGGTCTGCATCAGGCGATTGAAGGTGCTGCCATAACCAAGCGCAAAATTGCGCCCCACCTGCAGGTAGAAAAAGCTGTCATCGGCAAAAAACGGGCTCGGCTGGCGAACAAACAGCACCGCATACGCCGACGTCAGCAACGCGAAAAAAACATCCAGCCACAGCGGTTCTCGCTCTCGCTGGTCGGTGCCTGTTGCCTTGGTCTCTATCTCTGTCATGGAAAATTTATACGCATGGTTAAAGATGCCGAAATGCCGCTCGAATTGGATGCGCAGCTTGAACAGCCAGTATACGAGGGTGCCAACTCGCCCTAAATGGTGGTGTCTCAAATGTGGGCTAGCGGAAAAGAGGAGGATGCTCGTATGAATCCGAAAATCCTCCACAAATAATCCTATTTTTTCTCCAATGGATCGTATGTTGCGGGAGGGTAGAGCATCACCTGCCCGCCGTGAAGGATATAGGAATTGGCATCCTTATACATTCTGCATTCGGCGGAATCGACCTGTGATGGAAGATCAGTTAGTGTGACTGTCTGACTTTGGAAATCCATCACTAATCGATGAGTTATATCGCATTTTCCCTCATCAGTATCTTCGGCAATCAATTGATCACGGTTCCATTTGGAGATTGCGTAGTCGGTCGTTTCAGGCTGAAGAATTCCCATGGCAACCGTAGCATCAACTTCCCGGCAGATTTTGACTGGCCTGCTGCAATCGATTTTTACCGCTATAGGTGCGATCAGTTGTTTGTCTCTTATTGAACTAGTTGCGTACCACATCCCATCGACGCTGATTCCACCAAAAGACTCGGGTATATCGATCACTTTACTTCCAAGATCAGTTATGTACCACGCCGAGTGCTGTTCGGCGGCACGTGCCACTACCATCTCTCCCGCCTTTGACGAACCCGACCGACATCCAATTGCGGGTAAGATCCAAACCAAAGCAAGTAAGCTTACGGTCAGACGGTTCATGGTGGCCTTTTCGTTCCAGACTTTCAGTATTCCACGCAAAATAGCTCCGTCTTGCTCCTGGCCGTCGGCTTATTCTTTTCCTACTCGCAATTGCAGCAAAACAATACATTCCAGGCGGCGACTCAGTAGTACAGATATTTTCTCCACCGCAGGTCACTGCTGCCGATCATGCGCATGATATGCCGGCTGGTATGC
>JAJZCA010000351.1 GCA_021798735.1 Acidobacteriota bacterium
CATGTTGCTGCGGCAAGATTGGCTGCACGGCAGCGGGAACACCGGCGCCCGCTTCGCGTATTTGTATCGGGACGGTGAAGTCATAATGTTCATGCAGAGAATCGCTGAGTTTCCCCACCGGGTCGATGTACTGCCACGGACCGGAATCCAACGAATAAAAGGCTCGCGCAATCGTGGAGAGCCTGTCCTGGGCGTCGAACACGACGTGGATCGCATCTGCCGGTTGCGAAGCCAACGTCGTCTGCAAGGGTGAAAGCACCGGCGGTTGCGTATCCAGCAGGAATTGGTCGCTGTCCTTATACCCGGTCAGCGCGTTGCCCGTCAGGTGCGACGGCGCATCCGAGGCGACGATGCGCAGCATGTAATAGCCGTCCGGAATGCGATTCAAGTCGAAAGAAAGATATGTCTCCGCGATGTTCGACTGCAGCAACTGCCAGTTCGCTTCATCCGCTCCACGGTAGTAGACGGAGTACTGCAGACGATCGCCGTTCTCGTCGTGTGCCTTCCAGCGAACCGTGGCCCAACCGGGCGTTCGCATGGCCATCAGCGGCTGCGAGGTTTGCTGAGTTTCGTAGATCACTCCATCGGTTGAATCTGCGGGGAAATTAATCTGCACGGGAGTCACTTGCGCTTCCTGGTTCTGTCCCGGCACGACGCGGGCATGCAACTCCATCACGATGTCGTCCACTACGGGGGCAACATTCTGCGGCAAGTAGTAAAAGCCAACCTGACGCAGGGTTGCATTCGAATGCAGGACAGCTTTCCATTGCAGATATCGCGCTCTGGGAAACTTCGGCGGATCGCCGTCGGGGTTCACCGCCTGCCAGTCGCTCCAGCCTTCTGTCGGCTGCTCGATATTGCCGACGCGCGCGAACAGGTTGAAGTGGCCGCTGCCCCGCACTGCGGGTCGTCCCCACTCGGAGCTGAATTTCGCGTCTGCCACGGGGCTTTCATAGGTGGAGTTGTTGCCGGCACCGGCGCTATTTTCGGTCAGCCGATACAGCTTGCCGGTGTTGCTGGTGGCAACGTACAAGCTGTTTTTCGCCAGCGCAAACGCGGTTGCGTCGGTGGCTTCCAGGTGCGCCAGGTCCGCATAGGTTCCGTCGAGATAAATTCTGTAGAGATGTCCCTGGTTGCCGCTGCCGGCCAATAGCCCGCTCTGCTTCGGATTTGCATTTTGCTGCCACGCCAGCGCATACACCACATCGTGCTGCGAGGTCCATAGTTGGCGCGGCGCGCCATCGGGAGCGATCTGATAAATGACGGTGCCCTTCGGGACCAGAGTGCTGTCGTGGGAAGAGGCGATGGAACCCGGCAGCAGAATGGTGATGCTGGCCGTCATCGTCGCCGCACTGTGGACGTTGAGCGGCGGCAGCGTGGACTTGCCTTTTTCGCCGAGCGCGGCAACGTAGAGGTTGCCTGCAGGGTCGAGCGCGATGGCGGGAATCTCCTGGTTGGGCGCCTCAAACAGAACGAAACCTTTGCCGGCTGTATCGATGCGGTAGACCAGGCCGCGGCCATCGGTTCCCGCGTAGAGCGTGCCGTCGTTTGCGAACTGCAGGCAGCGAATATGTTGTTCGCTGCTGGAGAAAAACTTTTCAACTGCTGCGCCGGGCTTCTTCAGGTCTACGCGATAAATGGCCGCCGGACCGCCGGTGGCAACATACATTCTTCCCGCCGCGTCGAATGCCAGGTCCCAGATGTAGGTCGCCTTGGGATTGACTGTGCTGGAATCGAACACGACATCCGGCGCCGGTCCATCTTTTTTAGGCGTCGCCTGGCCCTGCTTGTACACCGGGAGCGGGGCATTGTCGATCTTCACCTCAGGGCCGTTGGGGTCGATGCGATAGACATTGCCGTCGGGCAGCGTGGCCGCGTACAGCATTCCATCGGGGCCGATTCTGACGACCTGGACGGAGACATCCTTGGTTTCCAGCAGCGGGGTCGATTTGCCGTCGGGCGTCACCTTCAGCACCGTTGCGGGAGAGCCCGTGCCAAGGTAGGCATTGCCTCGCCTATCCACCGCGACCGACCAAACCGCCGAGGCGGTGGTGGTCAGCACCTCCGTGGCGATGGGGGAGCTTTGCATCTGGCCATCGCTGCGGATGGCGACACCGTGGGGTGTGCCCGCTTCAAAACTTTCAAAGCTCGATTGTTGCCAGAGCTGCGTGCCCTGCGCCTGCGCAAGGACAGAAATGGAGAGAATCGCACTACCAAGAAGACGGGTCCACATGCTGAGTTTGAGTGTACCGAATGGAAGCGCTTTTCAGGGCATCCGGTGCGGAGAGAGAAAAGTTGACGCGGGTTGTCGCGATGGATCTCATTACAGTGAGGTCGTCCGGTACACTCGAAATCGTAGCGCCTTTGCTTGATGACGATACTGCAACTTATTAGCGTTCTGGTGGCGATCGCAGCTCTGTTCGGCTGGATCAGCACTCGCTGGCTGAAGCTGCCCACCACCATTGGGACCATGTTCCTGACCGTCGTCTGCTCCTTGTTTCTGGTGAGTATTGGCGAGTATGCGCACGGCCTGCGGCCATGGGCCATCGGCATGGCGCGGCAGATCGACTTCGAACGGCTGATCCTGCACGGAATGCTGCCGCTGCTGTTGTTTGCAGGGGCATTTTTGCTGGATATCGAGTCGCTGGTCCGCGAGCGGCTGACGGTGGCGATGCTGGCTGTGGTGGGGACGGTTGTCTCGACGTTCGCGATTGCGGCCTTGATGCACTGGACGCTGCCGCCGATCGGCATCCATGCGCCGTGGATGGAATGCATGTTGTTTGGTGCGTTGATTTCGCCGACCGACCCGATCGCGGTGCTGGAAATGCTGCGTCGCGTCGGCGTCCCGCATCACATTGAAGCGCAACTGGCGGGTGAATCGCTGTTCAACGATGGCGTCGGCGTTGTCATTTTCGTGACCCTGCTCGACATTTCTTACGGCGGGACCCCATCGGTGCCGCACATCCTGATTTCGCTGCTGTTCAGCGTTGGTGGCGGCTTTGCCATGGGAATATTTCTGGCGTGGATTGCGTTCAATCTGATGCGGCAGGTGGATGCCTACCAGGTGGACGTGCTGCTGACGCTGTCGCTGGCGCTGGGCGGCTATGCGCTGGCCGAGACGTGGCACCTCTCCGGCCCGCTGGAGGCGGTGGCGGCGGCCATCGCGCTGCGGCGATTCAATATGAGTTATCCGGCCAAGCTGATCGCGCATGAACGGGTCGACGATTTCTGGACCATGGTGGATGAGGTGCAGAACGGCGTGCTCTTCGTGCTGCTGGGGCTGGAGGTGCTGGCCATTCCGTTTCACTGGTCGCTGCTGCGGTCGGGCGGGACGGCGATTGTCGCGGTGCTGGCGATTCGGCTGGCGGTGGTGGCGCTGGTGCTGAAAAGCATCCGATGGATGGGGCGCGGACAGGAAAGTTCTGTGCTGGTGCTGACCTGGGGCGGGCTGCACGGGGGACTGTCGCTGGCGCTGGCGCTTGCCCTGCCGCTGGCGGATGGACGCGCCTGGATCCTGGCGACGACGTACATTGTGGTGGTGTTCTCGATGGTGCTGCAGGGCGGCTCGCTGGGGTTGTTTCTGCGCCGGTTCAAGCCCATCGAAACTCATCCGCCCGCCGAACAGCCGCAACAGCTATGAAGGGCGGTTGTTGCCAGATAGCGAGGATGCAGCTTCGCGCAAATGCCCACATCTCGTCCGCGCGGCGGACGAGATGACTGTAACTTGACAACGCCTTCATCCTTCTTGTCGAGGGGGTACTCGACCCCACTCAAGCAACGGAAGCTTGAGTGGGCCACCCGCCCACCTTTTTCCACAGCAGCCGGCAATCGGTCCGGCGGAGCTATGCGGAAAATCATGCTTCGAGCCTGAAAAACCTC
>JAJZCA010000021.1 GCA_021798735.1 Acidobacteriota bacterium
CAACACCAACACCGACGCCAACACCGGCGCCAACGCCGACTGGTCCGGCTACAGGAAAGGCGCTCACCGCGTGTAGAGACCTTACGAGCTCAGGGACCTACTACTTAGCTAATGATGTTTCGAGCCCGGGAGCCTGCTTCGGGATTGACGCCAACAACATCACACTGAACTTGAATGGCCACACGATCACCTACGGGACTGGTGGCGGCTCACAGCCAACCCCGGCGATTGAAGGCCACGATTGCTGGTCTACGAGCAATCCGGGGTATGGCGGTCCATGCGGTTCCGCGCATGGCGGCCTGGAAGTCTATGGCGGAAACATTGTCCAGTCACCGAACTCGGCGATATTCAGTCCCGTGTTTGGTTTTGGCCAGGGGAACTTTAGTTCGGCGCCATACATTCACAACATCACAGCGACGTTCCAGAACACAGGAGCCCAGTTCTACCAGTCGAACTACCTTCCTGCCGGCGCGAAGATCGAGAACAACACGATCTACGACAAAGTGACCAATATTCAGGAACCGGGTCAGGGCATACTTTCCGCGAGAGCCGCTTTCCAGGGTCAGGCCATTTTCATCGGCCAGAACAATCAAAATCCCGGCAGCGGGGACCTGATCGAAAACAATACGATTATTGGCTCGCCGCAAGGCGGCATCCGGACGGTCAACCAGCACAGTACGATCAGCGGTAACGACATCAGCATGAACGCGACGTATGCAAACGATTTCTGCGCCGACATACCAGCCGACTACACCACGGTGACCAACAACAACTGCCATCCGAAGAGCGGGCGTGGATTCCACATCAACTCGAACTACGTGACCGTCTCCAACAACATCATCAACGTGACGGAGCTGCCACAGGACCCGGAGTATGGCGGCTGCGAGGGGGGAGGGACGTATGGTGTGCAACTGGAATTTGACAACAGCTTCCTGCCATCGCCGCCAGTGGGCGTGAAGGTGACCGGCAACAAGATCACTGCGACCTCGGTGGCCTGCGAGGCGATCGGCCTGCGGGTGACCAGTATGACGCCGGCGGGCAACGCGGTCTTCACCGGAAACACGGTCACAACCACGAACAATGGAACCGCGCATGACTTTGGCATCGATACGGATGCCAGCAATAATGCCGGTGTGACCTTCACAGGGAACACGTTCAACGATCAGTTTGCGTACGGTGGCGGGGACTGGGACGGATATAACAACACGACGATTGGGACGAATACCTGGCAGAATACGCCTACCTATACCTTCTATGCTGGGGATGGGGGATGCGATCCAACGCAGAATGATCCTGGCGCGGTCTGTCCGGTCAACGTCCACTTTACCGACAGCTTGCCGAACACCGTGTATTGCGGGGCGGAAAGCGAGGCCATCGTCACCATCGGCGGCCATGTAACACAATGCAAGCCGAACCAATAGAGGTGCGAAACAAGAACGATTTGGGAGTTATTGATTCGGCCCGATTGGAATGAACCAATTTTTCCCATCCTCGCCGCAAAAATACGCGGCGAGGATGGGGCACCCGAATGCAATGCTTCAGGGCCGGATCAATAAGTGGTTCATTATGAGGGAGTTGAGTCTTTCTCGGCTCTCTCTCTGCACCCCGGCAGCCCCTCTCGGAACGAAGTTCCCCCAAACTGCGGAGCTGGTTCTGCGAATGAAGCTGGCTTCCATTCAGCAGAGGGATATTGTGTACTGCGGCCCGGTAGTAACACTGTCGAGACCCTGAATCGTCCCGAGCCGATCATTGTGGGCGTTCCGGCGTCAATAAAGAATTCGCAAACGAGGACTCAGGCGTAGGAAGTTCCGAAACGCAGAGGCGAATTTTGCCAGAGCGCTCGCGAGGAATGTCAGCCACCTGTTCGAGCGACCAGTTCATCGGTTGATTCATCAACGCATCGATGGCGGTGCAGATGGAGGAAAGCTCGGACTGCTTTGACATCTCATTTCCCTTGACTGCGTAGCGCAGGTGAATGTGTTCGAGGCTTTTCTGCACAAACTGGACCTGAGCGATGGAGCGGAATGTATGTCCCATCTGGGCCAATTGGGTACCGAGGGTGATCCCGGGAATGATACCGCCATCGGCGAGCACGATGCCTTCGCAGACGCGCCCGAGAATTTTTCTGACAAGCGGAAATGAGCGGCCGCAGCCGCACTGCTGCGAAGGACCTAACGCGACACAATCCCCGGTATCGTAGCGGATGAAGGGTTGGCCGTAGTTCAACAGGTCGGTGATCAAAAGGCGATATGCAGGTCCGTCGGGAGTGTTTCCGATGGGATCAAACTCAACGTAGGAAGACCAGGGATGGAAGTGCAGGCCCTGGTGCAGGGAACATTCGGAGGCAATCATGCCCAGCTCGCGGCTACCGTAGTGCATGGTGACGGGCACGCCAAAAGTGGACTCGATCAGGCGGCGGTTCTCGTCGTTCATGACTTCAGCGGTGGCAATGACGATGCTGGGGCGGTGTTTCATCCCATGCTTTCCCAGGTAGGCAGCAAAAGCTGCTAGCACGGTGGAGTAGGCAAAGAGAACTTTGGGTCGCAGGGCCTCATAGCGCTCGCGGAAGCGCTCCAGAATTTCCTCGTTGATCATGCCGCTGGGGGCGGGAATGCGGCGCAGCAAGGTTTCTTCGTAGAAGCGCCATCGCCAACTCGGCTCCATTGACAGGTCGCGATGGGCCCCCCACATCAGCAGGACGCGATCGCCCGTTTCAAATCCCGACCAGTGGTTTAACTGCAACTGGATCGCCGTTTTGTCGCGCAGGGCTTCGATATCGCGATAGAACTGGACTGGCGTACTGGTAGTGCCACTGCTGCCGGCCCGGCGCAGGTCCTGAAGTTTGAATGCGCTGGAGAGCAGCATATTTCCCCCATCGCGCAAATCGTCGCGCTTCAACACTGGAAGCGGTAATGGGCGGTCCACGCGTGCGTCCGACGGTCTGAAGCCGGCATCGTCAAACCGGTGCCGATAAAACGGGACTGTGTTGTAGGCATGTTGCAGGATGCGCTGCAGGCGCTGCTGCTGCTGTTCACGCTGCGCGGCCGGGGACAAGGCTTCGAAGCGGCGGATGTCCCGCATGCGTCTGGCAAGACCGGCATGGCGCTCGCGTTCGGCCAGCGGCAAGAGCAGGTGCGTATGAAAAAAACTCATCATTCACTCCTCAAAAAAACTTGTTGAACTGTACGAATTGCCGGGCGGAGGCGACACTTGCCGGCTATAGTCTGGTGCGCGGCGCTCGGTTCACCTGCCCATTGCGGTAGATCTCAAGCGGACATGGCCTGTTTCTTCTGGCGAGTCCGGCTGACGGCGCGGCTGCATTTCTCCGGGAGCGCAAGGACAGGGCGAGGGTCCAACTTCAATGGATTCAACGGGTCATTGAAGGTGATATTCGGAACGACACTGCCGTTGGCAACGACCGCTCCCTGCTCAATTCGTCCAAGAATTTTTCCGACTAACGGAAACCATCTTCCGCAACTGCAACTCTGTTCGGTGAGGGTGACGCAGTCGCCGGTATCGAAGCGAATGAAGGGCTGACCGTAGTTGAGCAGGTCGGTGACCAGTAGACGATAGACAGTTCCATCGGGCGATTGGCCGATCGGGTCAAACTCGACGAACGATCCCCATGGATGAAAGTGCAGTCCTTCGTGCTCCGAACATTCTGCAGCGACCATTCCGATATCTCGGCGTCCATAGTAGTTGAACGGCGCGCTTTTAAAGACCGATGCGAGAAGCTTGCGATGCGGCGCGCTCAAGACTTCCGCCGTGGAGATGACGGCCTGTGGCCGATGGATGACGCCGCGCTCCCGCAGATAGCCGGCGAATGCGGCGAGGACGGTGGCGCGACCGTACATGACCTTGGGACGCTGTTTTTCATAACGCCAGCGCCACTTTTCCAGCACATCGATGCCAACAACTCCCGGAGGAGGCGGGGTCTGGCGCATGAACACGCCTTCATACACGCGCCATCTCCAATTGAATTCTCTGGCCGCGTCGGAGACCGCTCCCCAGAGCATCATGGCGGAGTCGCCGGCTTTGAATCCAGCCCATGCATCGAGCTTCATCTTCAGGGCAACCTTGTCGCGGACACTTTCAATATCGCGGTGGAAACGAATTGGCATTCTGTCTGTGGCTCCGCTCAGGGCGACCCGAAGTTTGTCAGCGGGAACGGCTGAGGAGACGAGCCAAGTGGCGGCGGTGCGAAGATCGTCGCGGGTCAACACTGGCAAGGGCAGCGGATGGTCGACGCGAGCCTCGCGCGGATGGAAACCGGCCTTGTCGAACTGCCTGCGGTAAAACGGAACAGTGGTATAGGCATGTTCCAGCAATCTGCGCAGGCGGTCCTGCTGGATCTTGCGCTGCTGCCTCTCTGGCAGCCTATCGAATTTCTTGATTTGACGCAGTCGGCCGGGCAGACCGGCATGTCGCTCGGGTTCCGTCAAAGGCAAAATCAAATGTGTGTGCAATATTCCCATTTGTGCTTCCTTTACCGGCTCGCGGCAGCCGGGACTTCAGTGTCTTCAGTGTTTTTTACGAATCGGTATTTTCCGGAAGGCTCGGAGGGAATCGAGTCGGCGGTCACAATCGTCAGGCGGCTCTCTTTTTCCAGGTAAGGCTGCATCCGTCGCCGGAGTTCCTCTTCGGTACGCTGGCTATATCCGTTGCCGGCAACGACTTTTAGCGTGACATGTTCTGGATTGGATTGGATGAACTGGACCTGTCGCACATCGCGCATATCCGCAGCCAGCAGCGCCAGCGAAGGGCCTGCGATCATTCGACCGCTGGGGAGTCGTAAGAAGTCGGATGTGCGGCCCTGGATATTTCCAATCAAGGGTAGCGATCGTCCGCAGGGGCAGCGCATATCGGTGTCGAGGCTGGCGAGATCGCCGATTTCATAGCGAATCAAGGGCATCGACCGATTCAACAAATCTGTGACCAGCACTCGGCCCATACCGGACGGCAGGTTCGGAGCTGCCTCGACTTCGACAATCAAGGCATCGGCATTGACGTGCAGTCCGCTGTGAAATTCACATTCGCTGGCGATGACGCTAACTTCGCGACAGCCATAGCGATTGAATACTTTGCCGCGGAACGTCTCTTCCAGGATTTGTCGTTTGCCGGGCAGCAGCATCTCGGCGCTGACGATCATGGAATCGAACGTAATGTCGCGAATGTTGTTGGCAGTGCAGAACTCTGCAAAACGAACTGCCGACTGCGCATACGACACCATGGAACGGGGCCGATACTTTCGTAGCACGTCGACGTACCGCATCATCGATTCTTCTGTGACATCCGCGGTGTGGAGGCAGATGTTTCGATACAGAAATTGCTGTCGCCAGAGCGGAGCTGGATCAGGCTCGTCGCCAAGGTCATAGCGGGAGCCCCACAGTTGGGCATGCCAATCGCCGATCCGCAGGCCCGCCCAGGCGTTGTGCCGTACGGTGCTGGCCATGCGCGAGTCGAAGCGTTCGCGGTCGACATAAAACTGAAGCGGGCTGCCCGTGGATCCGCCGGTCTGGTTCTGTTCCCGTTTGCGGGGCGGAACGTTGCTGGATACCAGTAAATCATGATGGTCTTGAATGTTGCGTTTGGTCAAAACAGGCAACAGGCGCAGATCTTCATGGGTCTGAATGTCGAGGGGTGTCAATCCCGCTTCTGTCATGCGGTGCCGGTAAAACGGAACATACCGATAGGCATCGATCAGTTGCTTGCGGAGGCGCAGCATTTGCAGCTTGCGTAAATCGTCCGGATGCAGATACTGATCTCGTTCAAACTCCCGCAAGTAACGCGCATATGTCGGGTGAGCGAGTTTCGCCCACAATGGATGGATCAAGTGACGGACCACGGCGCCAGTGAGCTCGAATGGCATGGGCGTCGGCGATCCTTTCGAATTGTTTTTCATCCCGCCACCTGCGTCACTGCTTTTTCGGTCTGAAACGTCGATTTTCGGGGCGAGCATCCTTTGTCTTGGAGCACGCCTTTATGGGCAACGCGCACCGGCGCAAAGCGAAACTGGTGGAGTAGCCGTTGCAGTTTGTCTTCCATCATGCTTGTTCCCCAGGTTTGGCGAACGGTGGATTGAAAGGAGAGAGGAATGTAGGGTTGGTATGGATCGATTTCCCACGGATGCAGGTACAGCATCGCGGGCGATTGCATGTCTTTTTCCCAGGATGCCAGGCCACGCTGAATGTACTGAAAGGGCAGCAGGCGCAAATAAGCGCCGCCGCCAACGGAAAGATTGTGTCCGGCGACTTTCCAGGTGGCAATGGGAAACTCCATCAGTTGATCGTTCGCGACCGGATAGGCGCTGCGAGGAGCGTTGGGATTGCCGTAGGTGGGATGATGCACGGGATGAACGCTGGAGTCGTAACTGAAGCCAAGCTTGGCCAGCGCATCAAACGCCCACTCACAACCCGGAGTGATGGAGAAGCACGGAGCGCGGTAGCCGAAGATGGGCTCCTGGACGATCGACTCGATGAGATCTTTGGCGTTGGCGGTGGATTCATAAAATTGGGTTGGGGTCATCCGATTGACGCGTTGATGGTCGAGACTGTGGCAGGCGATCTCGTGGCCGCGATGATGGATTTCTCGGATGAGGCGCGGGTAGCGCCGAGCCACCCAGCCCAGCACAAAAAAGGTCGCGTGGGTCCGATTGCGATCCAGCAGGTCCAGCAACCGGTGCGTACTGGGCTCAATCCTCGAAGGCTGGTGCTCCCAGTCGGAAAAGGAAATGCCCTGGGATGCGACCTCGGTGTGGAAATAATCCTCCAGGTCAACGGTGAGTGCGTGACAGGGGCGGGCGCTGGGTTCAAACGGTTGCTTGTGCGACAAACCCTGGCGGTCGATGATGGACAGCCCAAGGAGAGTCTTCCTAGCCGGGGTTGCGGGAACAGGCTTGGCCTTGGCATGGGTATGACGGGAAAGAGGCGAGATAGCGCCAGCGTAGAAAAGGCAGAAGAGGCCAAAACCAAACAGGCCGAGCGATTCAAAGTGAAGTGAGTGCGCGAAAGCGAGATTCAGTGCGATGGCAACAATTGCGACGATCACCAAAATGACTGCGGATTTGCCTAGCACGGATGACCCTTCGTGGTTCATTGGTACCCCTTCAAGGTGAGCCGTGAAAGTGCGCTCACCGAAGATGTTGCAACTGCGAGGCCAAACCATTTGCGTCGAATCGAACGCGTGACTCGCAGTCCTGAAAGGGTCTCTGGGAAGGAGAAAATTCACAGTCGCGATTTATGTGCAGGAGTTTGCACTGTGAGGTGGCGCAGGGCCCATAGTTTACCCATCTTCTACACAGAGTTCGGCACCCGCCAGAGGATGAAAGTGACGGCAATTGAGGTGAAAGGCCTGGATGCGAAAGGGACGCGGCTACCGCCGCGCCCCTTTGAAACAACATCGATTTGGGCGAAGGAATGGATCGGTACGCTAGGCGACTTCGCGTTGGGCTTGGGCTGCCTGGGCTTCCAAAAGGCCAATGATCTGGAAGGTGCTTAACGAAGTTTTCGGAACCAAGAGGCTGCGGTTGTTCGTCAATTCGTCAACGGGAAAGAGTTGAAACGCGTTTTTGGTCAACAGAGCGATATCGTTCAAAACGCGTCCTTCCATAATTTCTCCATCCAGAAACGCAATCCGAACCCAGAGGTAGGGGTGAATCGAGAGAGAGTCGAAGAAGCGCACGTCCTGTTGACTCGGACTACCTGTGAATGTATTGACGAAGAACACGGCTTTGGCATCCTCCAGACGAAACGTCACGTCGGGGCCGCCGTCCTCCGGCTGAATGGTCATGCTGGTGGGCAGATCGGGAGGTACCGCAGTTGGATCCTGCAGAACGCCGGCGGATTGGTAATAGCCGTGGAGCACTTTCGAGTTCTTTAGATTGACAACGACGTTATGGATCATCGTGAACCTCTCCCAAAAAAGGAAATGAATGCGGAGCCGAAGCAGGACAAGAGAACTATGGTGCAATTTTACGCAGATTGTGCCGGCGCAGACAGGTTGTATTGCCGTATTTTGTAGAGCAGCGCCTTGTAGCTGATGTTCAACCGTGTAGCCGCGATGCGGCGGTTCCATTTGGTTTCCGCAAGGGTATCGCGAATGGCCTGCATTTCCGCCTGATCTTTCAAGCCGCGTACCATCGACTTGAGATCGGGGCTGGTGGTTGCCGTCACCATGCTGTTCCGTTCCGGGACGGGCAGGAAGTAACCAGGGATTTTCGACTCGAGATCGGCCAGCGCGGCGGGTTCATCCCGAATCACGAGGTAGCGTTTGACGAAATTGCCCAACTCGCGGAGGTTGCCCGGCCAATGATAAGCCACGCAGGCGGCGATCATCTGGGGCGAGAAATGGACGGGCTCCAACTCATGCGTCGCCGCCAATTGCCGGGACATCTGGGTGAGCACGTATGGAATTTCCTCGCGGCGTTCGCGCAGCGGAGGAATGTGCAACACGAATGTGCTTAACCGGTAATAGAGATCCTCGCGGAAAGTCTTCTCTGCGAGCGCCTTTTGAATGTCGATGTTGGTGGCGGCGAGGATGCGAGCATTGGTTTGTTTCTCGCCGCGACCGCCCAGTCTGGAGAAGGTGCCGTCCTGCAACACATGCAGCAGCTTGGCCTGCAGTTGGGGGCTCATTTCCCCGATTTCGTCCAGTAGCAGCGTGCCCTTGTCGCACATTTCAAACTTGCCGAGCTTGGATTTGGTGGCGCCGGTAAACGCGCCGGCCTCATAGCCAAACAATTCGCTTTCCAGCAGGTCGACCGGGAGGGCGGCACAATTGATCTTGAGCCATTCTTCATTGGAGCGGCGGGACATGTGGTGAATCAGGCGGGCGACCACCTCTTTGCCGACGCCGCTCTCGCCGGTAATCAGCACCGGAATATCTGCGTGGGCGATGGCGGCAGCCTGGTCGTGAATCTTCTTCATGGCGGGAGTTGCCGCAAGGAAGAAGGTTCCATTGCCAAGATCTTCTCGAATGATGGATCTGCTGGAGGCTTGTGCCTGCGTGCTGCGCACGCGATCGCGTACGCGACGAAGAATAGCATCCATCTGGTGTTTCAAGAACGGTTTCGGCAGTACGTCGTAGACGCCCTCTCGGGCGGCGGCAAGGAATCCTGAACGATTGCTGGCTGGAATGAGAAGAACGACGCTGAGAAATGGAAACTGCTGGCGCAACTTGACCAGCATCGATTCCAAATCAACTCCGGGCAGTGTGGTATCGATCAGCAGCAAATCGGCTGCTACGGCGGAGCGACAAGTCTCGGCGACGTCGATCAACTGGAGAGAATTGACAACGCAGTCCAAGCCCTCCAACAGATTCTGTATATAGCCGCGTACTTGAATCTCGTCTTCGACAAGGACTACGCGCAGTCTCTGATTCACAAACACCGCCCTGTAGGTTCCAAGAGCATGGATCTATCCGCTCTAAAAATCTTGCGAACTAACGGTATCTGGGAGGTCGATGCGAAAAACAGGCAAAGCCTGTTAGTCGTCACAGCAGAGTTCGAGAATCCCAGACAGGAAGTGAAGCAATCGACCACATAAGGAAACAGCAAAGCAATGCACACTTTCAAACTACTGAAAAATGCGTAGAGTTGCGTGGGTAAGACCTAGAAGCGTTACCCATGCTTGGATGCATGCACTCTTCTATAGTTGCCCATCGAATACTCAACGTTTTCAGTTCAGGAAATGGGGTGATGATCGTCACTTTGCGGGAACCCTTCACTCCAGGTGCGAGTGTTATTCACCCTCTATAGACCGGGTCAGCTTTCATCGCGTATCCGATCCATTTCCTAAACACAGTGTTGATTCTGCATGTTCAACCCTCATTTGACAATAGACTTTTAGTAACAGGCAACCGAGTACCGCTGGAAGTAATCAAGCGGAAACGGTTACCCGGAGGTTACTTTGCGAATCGGTATTTTTTCGTTGTGGTCTTTTACCGGATTGCAATGATTTGGTTCGTGCATCCCCCCAAATTTCCAGGAAAACATATTCCCTTGATCCTGTGTGAAAACTTTTACCTATTGCGAAGGGAACTTCCCAAACCGGGATTCCGCAAAGAGAGAGAGAGGACAATCCTGGACTCACTCGACGACGATTCGAAGGGCAAACTTAGACCCGTTCTGAAGTGATTCGACAGGGTTGCATGCCTTTGATTCGCAGCGCTTCGGAGTGTCGGCAAGAGTGGGCAGACTGGCGCATGAACGCCTATGCCTGCGTTTGGCGTCGTACGTGCAATATAGAGCGCGGGTCGAAAAAATCATGCAATTGATTTCACCATCTTTAGCGCCGATGCCAGTCCTCCTTGGGGATTCCCAGGTGATGTCGGACGTACGTCGCCAGGTACAGCTGGCTGCGACGGCAGGCATGCCTGTCTTGATTACGGGCGAAAGCGGGACGGGGAAAAACGTCGTCGCACAGAATCTGCACATGCTGTCGGAGAGACGAGAACGGTCGTTCGTGCAGGTGAACTGCCCGTCGCTGCCGCACAGCTTGATTGAGAGCGAACTGTTTGGATATGAGGCGGGGGCGTTTACCGGAGCCAATCATACCCGCAACGGCAAGGTGGATCAGGCGCAAAAGGGGACGCTGTTCCTGGATGAAATCGGCGATCTGGATGCATCGGTGCAAGCGAAGCTGCTGCAGGTACTGCAGGATTTTCGCTTCAGCCGGCTGGGCAGCACCGAAGAGCGCGCTGTGGATATATGGCTGATCTGCGCAACCCATCGCAATCTGCAGGCGGACATCAAAGCCGCTCGGTTCCGCTCGGACCTGTTTTATCGCATCAATGTCGTCTCCATTGAACTGGCGCCGCTGCGTGACCATCGTTCCGATGTGCGTATGTTGCTGGCGCATTTTCTGCGTTATTACGAGCTGAAATTTGGGCGCACGCTGCCGCCGCTTTCCGGTTCGGTGATGAAGCTGCTGGAGGCGTATCACTGGCCGGGAAATGTGCGCGAACTGGAGAACCTGGTGAAGCGTTACGTGGTGCTGGGAAATGAGCAGGCGATTGTGGAAGCGTTGAACGAGAGTGAGTCGGCATCGTCGGACTCAGTCTTCATTCCCGACGGCAATCTTCCGCTGCGAATCCAGACCCAGCGCGCGGTGCGAATGATGGAGCGGCAAATCATTCTGCGCGCTCTCAACGAGCATCGCTGGAACCGTCGCAAGACGGCGCAGTCGCTGGATATCAGCTATCGAGCGCTGCTGTACAAGATCAAGGACGCCGGCTTGCCCCGGTTGCGTCAGGCCCATTCTGACGCCTGTTCTCCTGAGGAGAAGCAACGATGAAAGGAAAAGAAATGTTGTCTCGATTGTCCCAATTCGCGGCTGCCGCTGTAGCGGTGAGTTTTGCTTGCTGCCTGCTGCATGCGCAGACGCAGCCGATTGTTGCACCCGCTGGTAGCGTCACCCGTCCCTTCAGTACGCCGGAGGCGCCGGTCGGAACCTCGTTTCAGACCAAATCCGGCGACACTGCGCTGGCTCGACCGGAGACACGGGTGGCACCGGCGGTGGATGCTCATTATCGAATCGGCGCCGACGATGTACTGACCGTGAATGTGTGGCACGAACCTGAGGTCTCGCGCAATGTTCCGGTTCGTCCGGATGGCAAGATTTCCCTGCCGCTGGTCGGGGATGTGCAGGCTGCTGGCATGACTCCTACGGAATTGAAGAATGAACTGGAAGCGCACTTCACGAAATACCTGACCAATCCAGTCGTCAGTGTCATTGTGGCGGAGATTCGCAGTCAGCGCATCAACGTACTGGGCCAGGTCCTTCGTCCGGGAACGTATGCGTTGATCCCGCCCATGAACGTGATTGACGCGGTGGCGACGGCGGGCGGGTTGAGGGAGTTTGCAAAACCGAACAAGATTTACGTTTTGCGCACGTTGCCCACCGGTCAGGTGGAGCGAATCAAGGTGCAATACAACAACGTGTTGAAGGGCAAGCGAGGCAGCGAAAACGTCATCTTGCAGACTCGCGACACCGTGGTGGTCCCGTGACAAATTTGTCGCCCTGGTTTCAGAAAATTCGGTTCTCACTTCCGCTGGCCGGGATGCTTGCGGTGGCTGGCTGGCAGCTGATGGCGCCGGTTAACCGGGCCGTAGGGCAGGCAGTTCCGGCCGGAGAGTTGCCGCCGGGCGAAACCAGCCCGACCGATCAACTGTTGCCGGGGCAGTCGCTGGGATCCAACCTGACATTGAACCAGGAAGTGAATGCGATCAATGCGGAAAACCAGTCCTTCCAGCGTTTTGGGCTGGGACTGTCAGCCTCGGGTGGAGAGGAAACAAATTTTCTTGGCGCGCAGACCAACCAAGTGTCGGCGGGGTATGGGCAATTTACCGCGGACGCGGCAGTACTGTTGCACAATGAGCGGACCCGATATTTCTTGTTGTATCAGCCGCAATACAACCTGTATCCCAAGTTTTCCCAGGTCAATAACTTTTCCCAGATGGCATTTCAAAACCTGACCCATGCGATGTCGGACCGAGCTGGGCTGGAGTGGGACACTACGGCGGCCCGCTATCTAAGTCTGAACCAGTTCCTGCCGCAGAGCCTTGGTATCGGCGGAATCGGCGTGGTAGTGCCGACCTTGGGGGTGCAGTTGCTACAGGACAGTTTTGAGGTGACGAATTTGGCCACCACTCTGACTTTTAAATATTTGATCAATTCCCGGACGACGTTTGCCGGATCGGCGACCGGGAGCTTCTTCATGATGATTCCGTTCCCGGTGACCACGACTTCGACCAGCACCGCTCCGTCGCCACAGGAACTGGCGGAAAGGTTTATCGCCAGCGGGGGGGATGCGCTACTGAGCTATCAATTGACTCTTCGCGATGCGGTAGGCGCAGAGATTACTCCGGTCTACATTTACGGGCTGAACGGCGCCGGAGATGAGGCCGCTGAAACGGTGCAGGCCACGTATGCCAGAGAATTGTCCCCGACATTCACCGCAAGTGTAGGCGTGGGGCCGCTGTTTATTCAGTCGTCCAGCTTTCAGCTTGGCAGTGTGAAAGTAGGTAGTCTCCAGACCACCAGCTATGCCATCAATGCGTCCTTGAGCCGGCAGATGAAGCAATCCCAGTTTGCCGTCAACTACAGCCGGGCAATTCTGGTGAACCTGCTGGAACCCCCCATCGTGGCCAACAGCGTGAACTCCAATGCGTATCTTGGGTTGGGAAACAACTGGATTTTCACAGGAGCGGGCTCGTATACCCATGATGGCGGCGCGGGGGCTTTGTTCGGCCCCGGCCAGTTTTATGGAGGGTCTGCGCAAATCGCGTATCAGGTTGCGAAATCTATCCAATTTTTTGCTCTCTACTCCGTGTTCTCCGAAAGCTTTTCGCTCGGAACAAATCAGCCCTCGTTCGGCTTCACACGAAACCAGTTCGGCGGTGGTATCCAGTTCAATCTGGGCAATCCGATTGCTCGCAGCAACAATTCCACCCTTGGAGGGATCCAGTAATGGAACGTAAGCCACCAGCTTCGGTCGGCGATTTCGTCGCCGTCATTCAGCGTCGCAAATATTGGATTGTGATCTCATCGTTGCTTGTCATCGCAACGGGACTGGCGGTTAGCCCGCTGGTGCCGCGCACCTACAAGTCGACCGCCACGGTGCTGGTGAAAGCGCAGAGCATGCCTTCGGTGTATGTGAGGTCGTCTGAGAGCAACACGAGCACCAGTCGTCTGCAGCAAATCAAGTTGGAAGTGATGAGCGGAGCGGACTTTCCGCAGATTATCGAGAGGCTGAACCTCTATCCAAAGCTGCGCCAGCAGGCAAGCATGATGCAGGCGATTGCGCAGATGAGGAAGGACATCACAGTAGAGGAAGTTCAGGACTCTGGCGACGACAGAGGCGGTGTCGGAGCGTTCACCATCTCCTACATTGGGAAGACGCCGCAAAAGACACGCGACGCGACCCGGGAAATTACAGATCTGTTTTTGCAGCAGAGTGTGAAGGACGGACGTAAGCAGGCTCAAGGCGCCAACTCTTTCCTGACTTCGCAGGTGGCTGAGGCAGGGCGGGAACTGGCGGCGGAACAAGCGAAGATCCAGGCCTTCAGGAGCGCGCACGCGGGCAGTTTGCCGGAGCAGGCCCAGGCGGACATGCAGATGATCGGCCAGTATCAACAGGCACTGCAGGCAAACCAGGATGCGCTGACCCAGGGAAATCAACAGCGCGTGTACCTGGAGTCTTTATTGAACGTAAAGCCGAACGGCGGTGAAGGAACTTCGGCACCGGCACCGGCGCCAGCCACACCGTTGCAGATTGAACTCGCGCAGAAGCAGCAGGAGCTGCGCACGGATCTGCTGAAATATACGCCGGAACATCCCGATGTGATTCGGCTGAAACACGAAATTGCAGCGTTGAAGGCGGAGATACGGAATGCTCCCAAAGCAAGCGGTCCGGATACGGTTGCCCAGACGTCACTAGCGACCGGACCCACAATGAACGATCAGTTGAGGAGCCAACTGATTGCGCTGAATGCGGACATCCGGGGACGCCAGGCACGCCAAGTGCAGATAGAGCAGAAAATTGCGGAATTGCAGGGGTCTGTCAGTGGTTTGCCAGCGGTGCAGACGCAGTTTGCAGCCATGAACGCCGACTACACGGAGATGCAGAAGAACTACAACGCGCTCCTGGAAAAGCAGCAGGAAGCGGCCATGACCTCCGCATTGAATCAACGCGAGCAAAGCCAGCCATTGGTTGTGGTCCAACCCGCCAACCTGCCGGGACATCCGTTTCGGCCGGATCCGGTACTGCTGTATATGGGGGTGGTGCTGGTGGGGTTGTTGATCGGCCTGCTCTGCGGCCTGGTGGCAGAGCTGAAGGATGACACCATGCACGATTCGGACGAAGTGGCGGCATATTTGAAGCTGCCGATAATGGTTGCGCTGCCAAAGTGTTCTGGAGTTTCCGACAAGATGTGGAAGGCGAGTACCGCGAGAAGTTGAGAGGATCGTCGGGACAGCTATGGGCAGTCAAGGATATGGAGACGAAAAAATGAAGGTTGCAAATATTCAGCAGGAAAGTGCCGCATTGAAGCCAATCGATTTGGGTACTCCATCTGCGACGGAGCTGGCCATGCGGCATCCGCGGCCGGCGAACAGTTCCGATCTGCCAATACGTCAGTTGGATTTGTCGCAGATCAGCCAGTTCCTAGTGACGCTGGCCCCGAACGGAGTGGAGATGAACGCCAAACAGCAGGTGATGGCCGAGCAATTTCGATTGTTGCGAAGCCGGGTCAAGGCGTTGAGCAGGGACTTTCAACTGCGGACGATTTTGATTACAAGCACCTTGGCAGGCGAAGGAAAGACAACGGTGGCGGCCAACCTTGCCGGCTCGCTGAGCTGCGTGGAAGGGCTGCGCGTACTGTTGGTCGATTTCGATCTTCGCCGGCCCACGCTGCATAGGGTTTTTGGCGTGGAGCCTGACACGCGTCAACAGCCTTCATGGCTGGCGGGTGAGTTGCCGTGGCAGCGTGCCGTGTACCAGGTGAATCGCGGATTGGATGTGCTGTTTGGTTTTGCCGCGCTGGAGGAACCGGACGAACTGCTGCAAAGCACCCGGCTGGAAAAGCTGTTGCAAGAGATGAAGGCCGAGTACGACGTGCTGATTCTGGATTCAGCTCCCATGATGGCGGTGGCCGATACGCATTCTTTGCTGCCGCTGGTGGATTGCAGTCTGTTCATTCTAAACGCCGACACCACTCCGATCCATGGAGCGCGCGAAGCCCTGGCCCTGATGCAGGACAAGGTTGCCGGCTGCGTGGTGAACCGCGTCAGCCGACTGAAGAGCGAGGATTACTACCGCAATTCCGGGTATGGCTACGGGTACGGATCCAAGCGTAAGGAGAGCTGAATTGATTCGCGTCTTCAACCTATACGTTTCCTCCAGCAAATTGCTGATGATTGCCGGCGATGGGCTGCTGCTGGCGACTGGATGTTTTCTTTTGTTTCGACCGCTGGCTCCGACGGACGCAGTAGTCGATATGCAGTTGTATGTCCTAGTTTTGCTGGTTGCCATTGTAGGAATCTGGTCGTTCTATTTCTCCGATCTTTACGAACATGCAACGATGCGCAGTCGACAGACAGTGCTGGTGGCAAGCCTGCGCGGTCTGGGTATCAGCGCACTGCTGTTGAGTCCGCTGGTATGGCTGCTGGCCAGCAATCGCCGGGCGCAGGACCACTTTCTGGAACCGTCCCTTGCACTGGTTTTAATTTTGCTGTACGCGCAGCGGCGAATTTACGAGTGGTGGCATCGCAGAATGAGTACCGGCGAACGGGTCTTGCTGGTGGGTTCCGGAACCACAGTCCAGTTGCTGGCGGAGGAATTGGCTGGCAAATGTGGGTTGCCGTTGAAACTCGCCGGAATCGTCCTCGACCAAAGCCGACCACTTTCCAAAGATTTTCCATTTGCCGTCGTTGGTACTGTGGATCGGCTTCGGGATTTGGCGCGCTCGTTCCGTCCGGACCGTATCGTAATCAGCTCGGAGATTGGTATTTCTACGGTTTCCGCCGATGATTTGCTGGCATTGCGGCAGGTGGGTATCCGCGTGCAGGATGCCGGGGAGTTGTATGAATCTGTGACGGGCAGAGTTCCAGTGGAATCTGTGCGGGCGAATGGCCTGGCGTTCGGAGCGGCGCTCATTCCAACTGCGATGGAACGCTCCATCCACCGTGCGGCAAGTTTCTTGTCCGCTGTGATTTTGACAATTTTGTTGGCGCCCATTGGGCTGCTGGTGGCAGTCGCCGTCAAGCTGGAGTCCGAAGGGCCAGTTTTTTATACGCAGGAGCGGGTCGGTTTAAGCGGACGCACCTTTCGCGTGATCAAGTTTCGTTCCATGCGGAAGGATGCCGAAAGCACTTCCGGACCGGTGTGGGCCACGAGCAAAGACCCACGCGTGACACGCGTGGGAGCATTTCTGCGAAAAGTTCGTCTGGATGAACTGCCGCAAGTCATCAATGTGCTGCGTGGCGAGATGTGCCTGGTGGGGCCGCGCCCGGAGAGGCCGCATTTCGTGCGGATGCTGGAAGAGCAAATTACCTACTACGATCTGCGGCACTGTATTCCGCCGGGAATTACCGGCTGGGCGCAGGTGTGCGCAAACTATGGATCCAATGTTGACGAATCGCGCACCAAGTTGGAATACGACCTGTTCTATGTCAAGAATGCGTCGCTGTTGTTTGATCTGCTGATACTTTTCAAAACCATCAAGATTGTCCTTTGCGGGCGAGGGGCTCGTTGATTTGCAGCAAAAGGGCACTCAAGGAGAACTCATTTGTCGCGCATACTTCATTTGATTGCAAGCGATTCAATCGGCGGTCCGGAGAAGCAGCTGCTGCATCACGCATGGGACACGCGGGACGCGGACTACGAGGTGATCCTGGGCAGTTTTCAGGACGATCCGCAACCGTCGGAACTGCTGACCCTGGCCAGCCGCTATGGCATCGAGACAGTGTCCGTTCCTGGCGGCATCCGTCCCGGCCTGGTGGATGATCTGACGCGGTATCTGCGCACCGGCGATATCGATCTGTTATGCACGCATGGATACAAGGCGAACGTTGTCGGCCACTTTGCCGCCAAGCACGCCAATATCGCATGGGTGCCGTTTGTTCGCGATTTTACGTCGGAGACCTGGCAGGTGACGCTGTATGAGCGGCTGGAGCGCAGTCTGCTGGTGCGCAGTCCGTGGGTGGTCTGTATTTCTCCGGCACAGGCGCGGGAACTGGGGCGGCTGCGTCGCGGGCGACGAGCGCCGCTGGTGATTCAGAATGCCGTCCTCGCTCCGAGGGAGACAGGCTTATCGCAGGAGCCGGCGCCAAGTCGCGAGAAGCTTGGGCTCAGTGGCCGCACTTTTGTGTTCGGCGCCGCCGGGCGCTTCAACCGCGAAAAGGGACATCGCGTGCTGCTGGATGCATTCGCGCTGTTGCACAAGATGCTGCCGGGACAGCCGATGGAGCTGTTGCTGCTGGGCGAAGGACGTGAGGAGACATCGTTGCGCGCGCAAGCTCGACGCCTGGGAATGGAGGACCGAGTCTGTTTTGCGGGCTTTCAACGCAGGGCTGCGGCCTGGATGAACGTGATGGATTGCCTGGTGCAGCCGTCGCTGACCGATGGTACGCCGAACTCTGTTTTAGAAGCGATGTTGCTTGGAGTTCCGGTGATCGCGACCGATACGGGCGGAATTCCGGATGTGATCGAGAGCGGAGAGACCGGTCTTCTGGTAGAGCCCAATGCAACGGTTGCGCTTGCCGAGGCGATGAAAAAGATGGTGCGTTCCTCCGCGTTGCGCAGCCAGTTGGCTTCGGAAGCCAAGTATCGTGTGGCTCGGGATTTCTCGCCAAGGCGTCAGCGGGAGTTGCTGGAAATGCTGTACGGAACGATGATTGGAGATTCGTTTCCGATGGAGGACGAGGAAGCAGTGCATGGCGTCGCCTAAGATTTCAGTCATTTTGCCGGTGCGCAACGAAGTTCGCAGTCTTGGGC
Source organism: Acidobacteriota bacterium (assembly GCA_021798735.1). Taxonomy (GTDB): domain Bacteria; phylum Acidobacteriota; class Terriglobia; order Terriglobales; family Acidobacteriaceae; genus JAKAAZ01. The sequence continues at coordinate 18,493 of JAJZCA010000021.1, forward strand.
GCCTGCTGGACCAGTTGTTGCAGCAGGCGTATCCTGCGGACCGCTTTGAAATCCTTGTTGCAGATGGACGGTCAGGCGATGGAACGCGCGAACTAGTCGAGCGCAAGGCAAGCGGTGCAGCGGTGTCGATTCGAGTCGTCGACAATCCTGGAATCCGTTCCGGTGCCGGCAGAAACGCCGGAGTCGCGGCCGCGAGTGGAGGCATCATTCTTTTTATCGACGGCCATTGTGAAATTCCATCCAACCATCTGCTGCAAGACACAGTAAAGTTGCTCGAGGAAACGGGCGCGGACTGCCTCTGTCGTCCGCAGCCGCTGATCGCATTTTCTCCCAAAGGCGTGGGAAGAATTATTGCGGATGCGCGGGCTTCCGCGTTGGGACACGGCCGCGATTCCCTGATTTACAACATGAGCCATTCCGGCTTTGTGCATCCGGCAAGTTCTGGTGCAACCTATCGGCGGATCGTGTTTGAACGGCTGGGCATGTACGACGAAAGCTTCGATGCCTGCGAGGATGTGGAGTTCAACACGCGGGTCGCAGCAGCGGGTTATAAAGCGTATACCGATCCGCGCTTGAGCGTGTACTACGAGCCGCGCAGCAGTTTCAGTGGACTGTTTCGGCAGATGATGCGCTATGGCATCGGTCGAGTACGCCTGGCGCGGAAGCATCCGGAGTCCGCGTCGATGTCGCAGTGGGTGCCGGCCGTGCTGGTGGCGGCGTTCGCGGTCGCGATTGTGGGTTTTGCGCTTGCGATCGCGCTGGGCAACTGGACCGTGACGGTGCTGGCGTTTCCGGCTGCGATGTTCTTGCTGATCGCTATGGCGGCGTCGGTGCATCTGGGATGGCGACATGGTTGGAAGCATGCGGTCCTTGGCCCGATCGCGTATTGCGCGATCTATCTCGGGCTGGGCACTGGCATGTGGGTGGAGCTGCTGCGCCCGGCCCCAAGGCCGAGGACGGCCATGAATTTTTCTTCCTAGAGAAGAGCAAAAAAACCTAGGAGTTATGGGATGCCGCTGGAAATGAAGAGCGAAGTTTCGAGAACGATCGATTTGCAGCCGTCGGTTCCTGTTGTGAAGACGGCGCAGGCGGCAACTGTGCGGCCAACATCGAGCGTAGAAATGCCAAGGGACGGATTCACCATTCTTCATGCCTACCCTTCGCATGCGTTGGAAGCGAAGTGGGTGGAATGTTTGAGCCACGCCACGGCTCCAGCGCACTATGCATCTCCGGCATTTTTTCAGGAGCCGTACTTTCGCGGGAAAAATCCCTTTGCTGTACTTGCGATCGTTGGAGGAGAAGTTGTCGGCGTGCTGACAGGTCTGCTTGAGAAGGGAATGATCGTTTCCGGTTTGGAGACCCGGGCCCACATCGCCGTCGATGAACGGTGCGATACAAACGGGGCGTTAGGGCTGCTGATGCAGGGGGTCGAGCAGGAGTCGAAGGGTGCCAAGGTGGTTCAGATTTACAGTTGGAGGCATTTTCCTTTGACGCCGTTTGTGGAAGCTGGGTATCGCAAGCAGGAATTTCCTGGCAACCCAGTGCTTGACTTGTCGCTTGGGGCCGAAACGTTGTTGAAGCAATGCAATTCGAAGCGCCGAAACTGCATCCGCTTCGCGATGAAGAGCGGACTGGAAATCACAGAGGCTGCGACCAGGGAAGAATTCGAGACATTTTACGGCATCTATGAGCAATGGTGTACCTCGAAGAAAATCTTTCAGTATTCCAAGGATGTCGAGTGGGAGGCCTTCGATACGACCAAGAAAAATCGTCGCCTCCTTCTTGCTAAATACGAAGGGCAGATTGTCGCAGGCAGTGTATTTCGTTTTTACCTTGGGGGACTTGTGGAGTATTCCCGCAATAGCTCTCTGCCGGAATTTCTGCGATTGAAGCCGAATGATCTGCTGGTATGGCGCTCGGTTGAATGGGCGTGCGAGAACGGTTTCACACATTTCTCGATGGGTGGTAACCATCGATTTCTCCGCGAGTTTGGCGGTCAGATGATGCCGATTGACCGTTATCGAAGGGATCGCACCTTCTTTCGGCGGCACGACCTGAAAGACCTGGTGATGGATACGTCGCGGGCGGCGTTGCACAGTCTTCCGCCCGCATTTGAAGAGAAAGCGCGCAAGCTTTTACACCGAGAGAAGCCTGCGGGCTGGTAGCAAGCCCGTTGGTACTTTGTTGAACGAATAGCCGGTTCCTCCAATTGCGACTGCGGAAAGCCGCTGCGATCCGCGGCGACCTGGGGAGAATGGAAATTTTACTGTTGGGACTATAGCATTTCTCCTATTGGCGTAGAGTGCAGGTTCCAGATGAGTCGTCATCCTGAGGTCGCCGCAGCGACCGAAGGATCTCGGTATTTTCGAATCAAAGCCAATGCCCAGATTCTTCGCTACGCTCAGAATGACGATCTTCCCTCTATAGCAACAGGAGAAATGCTTTAGACCGGATTGGCGGTGAGTGTATTCAAAGGGCGATAGAGTCATTCTGGGGTCGCTGCGGGTCGCCAGGCGACAAGAATCCAGATGGTGACGGCAGCGTTTACGAAGCCTATCTCATCTGGATTCTTCACTCCCGGTCGCGTCGCCCAGGCGACCGACCTCCGCTCACAATGACTCGCTCCCACAATCAACGACGCCAACTGTGAATCCGCTATAGCGCGTCGCAGCGGGTCAGAATGAGGCGGCAGATCGAAGTCCGGAACTGAGGAAATAGAAGGAAGTCCGGCTGGTCGACAACTGAAGGCTAGCATCGCTAACGGTGGTATTGTCGACGGCAATGCGGGGAATTGCCAGAGGGTTGGATTCTCGATTGAAGAAGCCTGGGATGGTCGAGAGAGCGTACTTGAATCCCATGGAACGTACCAGGTCTTGCACGCGCCGGTTGTACATGC
>JAJZCA010000022.1 GCA_021798735.1 Acidobacteriota bacterium
TCCCACCGTTGAGCCAAAAGAGCTTGCCTCCCTCAGACACGGCAAAATAGCACGAACCTATCAGTTCGTGACGAACTTGGGCTAGAAGACTGCCAAACCCCGTGTACTTGTAGCGTACTTGAGAACCGCGTATTGGCCGTTTCATGCGTTTCTGGCGGGTCTTTAGAATCAATAAGTTGTTTGTTTTCAGCGCGGCCCCGTAATCCGACTCCCGCCGCCTCCACCATTAACTGTTTTATAATCATATTTTTACGTTACTTTACAGCCTACTTTGCTACCAGCTTATCCACTAGTAATCCGTTCAGAATCAAATGGATAATAAGTATGGGAGATTGACTCAGATCCGCCGCCTCCCCCAAGAATCAAGATGCGATTTTTCATCTGCATAACTTCAGAAGCAGATTTGGGCATGGTTTGTACGTGATTTGTGCGTTGCCCGTCCCCGTTTTGACCATCCTGGCGTTTTGAAATGGCGAGTTCCACCTGTTCGACTGGGCAGCGAGCAGGCGAACACCTACTACTCTCGTCAATGCTGCCATAAACTGCCGAACTGCCACTCGGACTCAATCTTCTCGGTCTTGAAGTTGCAGGCCGCAATGAAGATTTCATACAGATAGACGGCGCGCGTCGGATCGCCAGCAATCAAGGCGGCAATCTGGTACTCGACCATCCAAAATCTGGATACGAAATCGGCTTCTTGGCCCCAGATGATGAAGAGGCATGGCTGAAGGGCGCATTCGATTACATGTACCATTGGTCGCGGGGGTGCATGTTATACGCTCCTGAAGAGGGGACTTTCCTATGCTCATCGAACAACAGATCGCCGCTCGACAGGAACGGGCCGCGGCGGCTCCGCTGAAGATTTTGAAACGGCCCGCAAGCGGGCCTTATGGCGATTACAGTGTCAAGTCGGCTAGCGGGCGGACCTATAAGGTGGCGATTCGCGGCCTGGGGCGCTTCGAGAATTATTGCTCCTGCCCGGATTTCGCGATCAATACGCTGGGAACCTGCAAGCACGTCGAGGCGATGCTTCTGCGGCTGCGGAAGCGCCATCAGAAGACGTTGGAAGCCGCAAGGTTCCAGCGCACGCGCGCTTCCATCTCGCTTCAGTACGGGAATACGATCGAGGTGCGGCTGCGCATGCCCGCGTCGCCTTCCCCGGCGATCCTGTCACTCGCTGCGGATCACTTCGACGCCAACGGTCTTCTGCGCCGCGAGCGTTACCTGCGATTCTCAGAGGTGCTGGAAGCGCTGCGCAACGCCGACGGCCAGGCGGTGATCTACAGCGACGTGCTGGATTACATCGACCGGGAAAACGAGCTGGCCGAAGGTCTGGAACTGGAGCGCAAGCTGCTTGCTAAATTAAAGCGCGGGCAGGATCCCACCGCCGGCATTCTAAAAACGAAGCTTCTGCCCTATCAGGCCCGCGGCGCTCTGTTCGCAGCTTGCCGCGGGCGTGCGGTACTGGCCGACGACATGGGGCTTGGCAAAACGATTCAAGCGCTGGCCACGGCAGAACTTTTGCGTCAACGGCGAGGAATCGAGAGAGTCCTGGTGATTGCGCCGGCCTCGGTCAAATACCAGTGGAAGACGGAGATCGAAAAGTTCACCGACCGTTCCGTGAAGATTGTCGAAGGTCTTTTGCCGCAGAGGCGGGCAATGTATGCGTCCCCGGAGTTTTTCACTCTCACCAACTACGAGCTCGTCCTCAAAGACATCCGATACATGCAGGAACTGCGTCCGGACCTGATCATCCTCGACGAGGCGCAACGAATCAGAAACTGGACCACTGCGACCGCGCGCACCATCAAGCAATTGAAGAGCCGCTACGCCCTGGTGCTTACCGGCACGCCGCTCGAAAACAAACTGGAGGAGCTGTTTTCCGTTGTGGAGTTCGTCGACGGCCGCAGGCTCGGCCCAGCATTCCGCTTCGTAGACGAGCACCGCGTGTTGGACGAAAAAGGGCGTCTGACCGGCTATCGCGGCCTGGATCGCATTCACGAGCAGTTGGCCCCGATCCTGCTGCGGCGTACGCGCCCCGAGGTACTGAAGGATCTGCCCGAGCGGACAGACAAAGTTTTTCGCGTGCCGCTGACCAGCCAGCAGGCGGAGCCTTACTACGAGCAGAGCGATCTGCTGGCGCAGCTCGTACGCAAGTGGGAGCGCCAAGGCTGGCTCTCCGAGATCGATCAAAAGCGCATTCTATGCTGCATTCAAAACATGCGCATGTTGTGCAACTCGACATTTCTATTCGATAAGCAGACCCATCATTCGCCTAAGCTCCAGGAGTTCCGCGAGATCATGACCGACTTCGTCAGGGGAGAGGAACGCAAAGTAGTGGTATTCAGCGAGTTTGAACGAATGACGCATCTGGCAGGCGAGGAGCTGCGCAAGCTGGGCATCGGATTCGTGTCTCTCCATGGTGGTGTTCCGTCACGCCAGCGCGGCGCATTGATCGAGAAGTTTCGCAACGATCCGGCCTGCAAGGTCTTTCTCTCGACCGATGCGGGAGGCGTGGGTCTCAATTTGCAAGCAGCCTCGGTGGTGGTGAACTTCGAGCCTCCGTGGAACCCGGCCCGGCTGGAGCAGCGCATCGGACGCGTACACCGGCTGGGCCAGTCGCGTCCGGTGCACGTAATTCATATGCTCACGGAAAAGAGCATCGAGGAGCGCGTTTGGGAGACGCTGGCCTTGAAGAAGTCGCTGTTCGCCGGAGTGTTCGATTCTCCCACTGCTGAGATCAGCTTCGCCAAGCTGGGCCGCAAGACGATTCTACAGGCAGTGAAAGAGATTTTTGCCGAACAACCGGGCCGGCCGAAACCGGTAATTGACCACGCTCCTGCCGAGGCGGTTGCTCTTAGGCAACCGCAGCAGGGCGTTCAGACGCAGTCGGACGGTTTAGCGAGTGGAACATCACCAGTGCCTGCAGGCATTTGTCCTTCGCCTACAGCAACTCCTGGCGGCAACGGCTTCGAACTTGCGGCGGTCTCGTTCATCGAGGCTGGACTGAGATTGATCGAATCAATCGCGGCGGACGGCACGGCGGGGCCCTCCACTGCCGCTCCCGCACCGCGCGTGGCTCAAGTGTTGCCCACGCTGTTCACGCGCGATACCCGCACGAACCGCCCGGCATTGACCATTCCTCTGCCTGATTCAGTGACCCCGGAGCGGATCACCAGCGCGTTATCGGCCCTGCTGAACGTGCTCGGACAATCCGTGAGCGCACCTGCCACTCCGGAGAACCAGAGTTGACCGGCATCAACCGCAGAAGAAGTTCGTCACCGTGCGACCAGTGGTCAAGTTCATGCCCTGGTTGAAGGTCCAATCAGAAGACGTGGGCAGGAGCTGGGGTGGCGTGGGAAACGGTTTGGTTACGGGTGTGAGACTGAAAGAAAAGACAGCCGGTCAGTCGCCCGCTCGATTGCGTACCCGATTGCGCTGTAGCCCCTCAATCTGCGCTCGTACATTCTTGCCAGCATCGGGACCCCGTTGTCGATGTAATCATAGACTTGTACAACGCGCTTGTTGTCGTGGAGACGATGGAGGCGGCCAGCATATTGCTGCAGTGTCCCCTTCCAGGAGATAGGCATGGCAAGAAACAATGTGTCCAGGCGCGCATCGTCGAATCCTTCGCCGATATAGCTTCCTGTCGCCAGAATCACACGCGATTCGTTGCCCGGCACAGCCGCCATAGCCTCTGCGGTCAGCCGGCGCTGCTTCTTGCCCATGCCGCCCTTCAAAACAAAAACGTGTTGGGCGGCGCCACTGAGTCTGGTTGCGAAATACTGTAGATGCTCTGTCCTGCCCGTCAGGAGCAGAGGCGAGCGTCCTGACTCGATGGCATGTACGATGTCGTCGGCGATCATTGCATTGCGCAACGCATCATTCGACACCGCGCCGTAGACATCCTGAATCGTGACTTCCGTGAGATCAGGCGGCATCCGGAAATCGGTGTGGCGGGGAATCACCCGATGTTCGAAGGGGTTCATTTCAGCCATTGCCTTGGCGCTCATGCTGAACCGGACGGAGCCACACTGCATATAGATAATTGGATGGTGTCCATCTTTTCTCGTCGGGGTGGCGGTCAGGCCAACGACATATTTTGCTTTCACTTGCTTCATCACCTGCTCAAACGTAAACGCAGATATGTGGTGGCATTCATCTACTATGACTTGGCCGTATTCAGCAACAAAGTCCTTTACGGCTTCTTTCTGATAGAGGCTCTGAATGACCGCGACATCGATGCGCCCTGTCCGGTGCATCTTTCCGCCGCCAATATGCCCAATCGAGACTACGGGCATATTCAGGAACATCGCCAGCCGTTCCTGCCATTGATCGAGTAGTTGTTGCCGATGAACCAGAATCAAAGTATTGACCTTGCGCTTTGCGATCAGCCATGCCGCCACGGCCGTTTTCCCAAACGCCGTCGGGGCGCAGAGAATTCCCTCGTCGTGGACACTGATCCCTGCGACAGCCTCCTCTTGGACGGTCCGAAGCTGACCATCGAACTCCACTGCGATAGGTGTGCCTGCGAACCGTTCGTCCCGAACTTCGGGCCGGATGTTGTGCGCCTGCAAAAGGGCCATTACCTCCGCCAGACAACCGCGCGGTACGGCTATGTGCTGGGGGAAATCCTGGCCGTACGCGATCACGCGGGGTTTGGCATATGTCGGAAGCCGCATCGCCTGCGCCTTGTAAAACTCCGGATTCTGGAATGCCGCCAGCCTGAGCAGACGATTCAACATGGCCGGTGGCAGGCCCTGCTTTTCCACGTAAAGAAGATTCGCGCGGACGATCTGCACCGTTTCAGGGAGTGGTCCCTCAATCGGCCGCTCCACCCGTCTTCGTGAAGGTGGTAATGTCCAGGGATCTTGTGCATCTTCGTCATCGGCAATACTGATGCGAACCCCGATCAGATCTCCATTGCGTTGGGCATCGGCGATGACTTCTTCCGCGGCTGTGGTAGACATCCGTCGAATCGTAGAAAGAAACCCCCACTGATCCGGATACGGACGGAGGCTGGCATCGATGAAGACACTGTTGTCCGACTTGCGCGGTGCAAATCGCGAAGCTGAACAGTCTGATCGTGCAGGCCATGAAGCCACACCAGGACGTCGTGGTACGACTGGCGGAAGTGCCCGGTCTCGGCATCGATTCAGCGCAGCAGATCATCGCCGAAGTAGGGGTAACGGCCAGCACGTTTTCCTCCGCGGCCGAGTTCACTTCCTGGGTGGGAACCTGTCCCGGCAAGGAAGAAAGCGCAGAAGAGAACTCCAGCAGCCGTTCGGCGAAAGGCAACAAATACATGCGCCGGGTGCTCAACCAGGCGGCTCATGCGGCTGCTCGCAGCAAAGGCACCCACTTTCAGGCAGTGTTCCGGCGTCTGTTGCCGCGTCTGGGTTATAAGTCCTCTGTCTGGGCCATCGCACATCGATTATGCCGCTTGGTCTGGAAGATGCTTCATGAGGGAATCTGCTACATCGAGCAAGGCGTTGAATCCGAGCCAAACCTTCTCATCCATCGCGCACAATCCCTGGCCAGACAGCTTCGCAAATTCGGTTACAACGTCCAGATCACGGCTGGCAACAGCGCTCCAGCATAAAACTTCCAGACCTCCTATCGAGGAGGTCATTTTCAACGGAGTGGCTGGAACTAAACTCCACCTATCCGTGGAAGCGCATCTATGCCCAGGCCTTCAACGCGTTGCGCTGCTGAAGCCGACTGCCTCCGACCAACCACCTTTTTCCACAGCAGCCGGCAATCGGTTCGGCGGAGCTTATGCGGAAAATCATGCTTCGAGCCCGAAAAAACCTCTACGAAAGCGCCAAACCCAGACTGAAGACTGCTCCGAGACCTAACGAGACACCTTTCTGCCCTATCAGACCGCCGAGCTGTCCGATGAAATCGATCCGTGTGAGAAATCGCGGCTAGGCCGACCAGAAGTAAAAGGCTAAAAAGAACCGAGAACAGTTCTGAATCCGACAAATTGCGCCTCCATCAGCTTTGAATACATCTCGCGCAACAACCCATGGACTCACGGCCCCCCCATGCTCGTTGGGGTGCAGGTACCGCTTGGGTCTACCGGTGTCGGCGGCGGCGGCGGTGTAGCCCATGGAACGTTATTAAAATCGAAGAAGTTCAGCAGGTTAGGCTGCGCGGCATCGCGCGCAGTCAGATGCGCGTTAGGGCCAATGAACCGGTTCTCCACAAACTTGATCACCGCCGTATGGTCCATTGGGATGTGCGAAACGTAGTGCCGCCGGGTGAAGGGCGAGATGATCATATTCGGCAGCCGGAAGCCAAGTTGGGCGGCAAAGCCATAGACAGCCGCGGCATCCTCCGGATTGGCTCCTGGATCAGTCAGCGCTAAGTCGCAATGGAGCGTTGGTGTTCCGGGTGTCGGTGGCACGCACGGGTTGTAGAGGTCTGGATTCACAGAGATCGTTGAAATATCCGGTATCGTTCCCAGCGACGCATCGGTGTAGTCGTTTGAGTGGCCAGGCACCGGCGGTACATGATCGTACGGGCCGCCGCCCTCGTCGTAGCTGAGGAAGAAGACGGAGTCCTTCCATTCCGGGCTGGCCATGAAGGCATTGATAACCTTCGCCACCTGCTGCTGGCCGAGCAGGATCGATGAGGAGGACCCAGGATGCTCGTCGTTGAGGCCGAAGCCAGCTTCAATGAAGGCGAAACTCGGAAGCGTGCCGGCGGCGAGATCGGTGTAATACTGCGACAACGGGGCAATACGATCCGGATCGATGCAGAAGGAATTCGTTGTATCGCCGACGACGCTGGATGGCAGCGTGGGCGGGGTACAGGGGGCTCCGGTTGTATTTTCATACAAATATTGGTACGCATAGGTGAAGCGGGAGAAGTAGGTCGCTGGGTAGGCGGCGTTGACCCCGCCAGGACAAGTGGCGTCTGCGAAGCAAAAGCCCTGGGTGTCGGTGTAGTAAATTTTCCATGACACCTTTGCCGTGTCAAGCTCTTGGAAAATAGTCGGTATATTCAGCGCGCCTACGTGGTCATCGCTGCCCGGGTCTTTGACCAAACCTTGAGTGGTACCTCCTGTAAAGGTCGCGATGCGATTGGAGACGCTCTTGCTGGACACTGGAGAAAACCAGCGATCAGACAACGCGAATTGGGATGCCATGTAGTAGTAGTAGTTAAGGAACCCCTGGTCGTAATATCCCATCGCACGCTGCCCGGTCAGATCGGTGAAATTGCCGGAACAGGAGCCAGACTTGAGGCAGCTCTTGGCGTAGCCTTCAGCGTTGTGGACGAAGCCATCCATCAGGATCGGACGTGTAGTGAGGAAATTGTAAGTATTGACGTCTCCATAGCTTGCCAGCCAATCTGACGTCTCATCGTCGATACAAGTGGTTGTGAATTTAAAAAGTGTGTAAACGTCGCCTTCGTCATCCTTGTTGCTGATGGTGGTCAATTTATCGTCGATGCCATCCACGTTGTAAGTCTTGCCGTCGTCGCCAATGTTCCAGCCGTTCGCCTGGCGGTATGGATTCAGCATGCCAAAGTAAGTGTCGAACGTACGGTTCTCTTGCATCATGAAGATGACGTGGTCGATGTCGCAGGTTGTTCCTGATGGGCAAACCTCTACAGTCGTCTCGCTAGTTGCGGGGGTAGTGCCTGAATCCCCGGTCGCTGTTGCAGTGTAGGTGGTCGTCGAGGTCGGGCTTACAGTTTGCGTTCCCCCGCTCGTCGACAGGGTATACGAACTGCCGTCCGTTCCGGTGATCGTCACCAGAGTGGCATTCGTGGCAGTCACGCTCAAAGTGGATGAGCTGTTCGGCCCGATCGATGTTGGATTCGCGACGATGCTGACGGTCGGCGCCGGATTTGCTGTGACGGTGACCGTGGCAGGCGTCGGGGAGGTCGTCGTCCCCCCAGGTCCGGTCGCGGTCGCTGTGTAGGTGGTCGTCTTCGTCGGGCTGACGGTTTGCGATGAATTTGGCGACGGCAGAGTATAGCTGCTGCCATCGCTCCCGTTGATCACAACTTGTGTGGCATTCGAAGTAGTCACGGTAAGAGTCGACGAATTTCCGGGCGTTATTGATGCTGGATTGGCTGTGATTGTGACGGTCGGTGCCGGATTTGCCGTCACCGTCACCGTCGCAGTTTTTGTGGCCGTTCCTCCAACCCCGGTTGCGGTGGCTGTGTAGGTGGTGGTGGATTTCGGACTGACCGCCTGTGTTCCTCCGCTTGCCGCCAGCGTGTATGAACTACCGTCGCTCCCGGTTACCACAACTCCCGTAGCGTTCGTCGCAGCCACCGTCAAAATCGACGAGCTCCCCGCGGTCACTGAGGTAGGATTGGCGGTGATGGCAACCGTCGGTGCCACCGTAACTGCCGTCACTGTAACGACCGCAGTGGCAGTGTTCTTGCCTCCAGCACCGGTCGCGGTCGCAGTGTAAGTCGTTGTCGTTGCGGGGCTCACGGATTGTGTTCCGCCGGTGGACTGCAGGGTGTACGAACTGCCATCGCTTCCAGTCACCGTCACCGCTGTGGCATTGGTCGCAGTCACCGTCAATAGGGACGAACTTCCCGACGCGATGGATGCGGGATTTGCAATGATGTTGACGGTTGGCACCGGGGGCAATGCCGCTGCTACCGTGATAGTTACGGTCGTAGAGACAGTTCCTCCATTTCCGGTTGCTGTCGCGGTGTACGTCGTTGTCGCAGTCGGCTTGACGGATTGTGTTCCACCGGTCGGCTGGAGGGTGTACGAGCTGCCATCGGTTCCTGTGATCGTCACCGCTGTGGCATTGCTCGCAGTCACGGTTAGCGTGGACGAACTTCCCGAAGTAATGGAGGTGGGGTTGGCCGTGATGCTGACTGTGGGTGGCGGAGCGGAGCTCCCGATCTTGCCGACATTGGCGCATCCGGTGAACATCAGCAGCAGTGGGAGACAGGACAACATCACCATCCGGTAAAGATGGCGAAACCGTAACAAAGGAAATTGGGTCTTCATCATTGCGTTCTACTTTCCATATCCGCGCCACGAACGATGCCTCAAATAGCCGCGACGAAATCTATATGCAAAACCAAGCGCGCACATCTCGCCCGGTATACCGTTCTGTATCCCATCAATACGTAGTTGACGGACTGGAATGCACGATTGCCATGCGAGCCCGTCGCATGGGGAAAGTGGCGACCGTCATCCTGGATCTTTTGAGCAACTCGATTTTGTACACCACATTACCATGCAAGCGCAATGCCACATCCCCTTGATCTCAACAGGTAGCTGCCATGCACCGCTCCTATTTGGAAATGTTTGAAAATGCTGACATTCGCACTCTATTTTATGCGCAAAATTTTGCACGTTTGATGGGCGCGTGAGGCACACTTTGCCCAAATGGAAACCAAGCACGCCCATCCCGCACAGGCGACTCTGTTCTGTAACGTACTGATTAATTTGAACAAGCGGGATCCTCAAGCCATGCTCAAAGCTCGCTTTCGAGGGTCGGACTGACCGGATACCGATCCGTATCCGGCGAGTCCATGGAAGTTTCTAATTTGTGCCAGGTAAGACGATTTGCGAAGTCTACAGACAAGTCGCGATTTCCATCTGGTCCGCGGTGGCGGCGACCGTCCGCGCCATTCCCGTCTCCGGCGAAGGGTCTTGAAGACGATCTCTCACCGGAATTCGAAAACAGAGAACGAAGCCCCCCCCGCTCACTCCATGGGAGAGCTTCTTTATTGCACTCTCGTTGGTACCTCTTCAGCTCGAACCAGCGAAGATAATTGCGCACGATGTTGCCCATCGTCATCTGGACTCCTGCCGCATAGTTGTGCTCGGCCATGCTGTGTTGCAGTTCCGGGGACTGCAAAATAGCCGTGAGTTCCCTCGCAAGATGGGGCGCATCGCCAACTTTGTAAAAGCTGACAGCCATGTCTTCGTCTACGGCCATTTCTCGAAGATCGGAGATGTCGGCACAAACGATTGGAATTCCGTATTCGCATGCTTGATGGGCTGGACCACTCGATCCAGTTGCGGAGTCGTAAGGCATCACCAGAACGGAAGTTGTTCGAAAAAGTTCAGGAATGTCTTCTTCCGCGATATATCCGCGGAATTCAATCGGCAAATGTTTCGGTTGTGCCTCGCGTATGGATTCCCAATAGCCAGGTTTCGTGTGATGATTGGCTCCTGCCACGATCAGCTTGGCATTCGGGACCTTCTTCAGAACAGCCGGGAAAGCTTCCATCAGCGTCTCCAGCCGTTTGTACGTGCCCCAGTGTCCGATCGCCAGCATGCGAAGCTCCGGGTTTCCGCGCTTCGTAAAATCTGGAGGAGTGGGAGTTGGTGCGAACGTTCCATGCGTGCCCAACAGAACGTTTTGCGCAGAGTACTTCTCCACCAGTGTTCGACGGTAATGTGGAAGCAGGACAGAGACCGAATGCGCTCTCAGCAAAGCTCGTGTGGCCAGGCGACTACCCATGCGCAGTATCCGTTCCCGGCGCACTCCAGCGGCTGCGAAATCGACGTGCTCAAGGATGTGATGCAGCGTGACGTGTGTATAAAATCCGCAAGCCCTGATGAGAGCGGGTGCCGAGAGCCCGAAAAACGCGGCAAATGGATTCTCCGGCGTCGCAAAGCTGGAGAAGACGAGATTGAACCACACGACATCGGGCTTCACCCTGCGAATGACGTTCAATAGACGCACCGGATTTCCGACGCTTCCGAACTTCCAGCAGCGGACCACGTTAAAGCCTGGCAATTCCGATTGTTGCTGCCCGCTGATCGGGTTGCCGTCGGCGTCGGTAGCAAATTCATAGTGGGTCAGTTCATCGGCAAGGATGGTCAACTCGACGCCGGGAATGCCCTGCAATTCCCGGGCGACGTGAAAAGCATACTCATTCAACTGTCGCCCGCTTGGTGGAAATGTCGCAACTAGGCAAATTTTCATCAATGCTACCTCAGAATATTGTGATGCTTATATACGGTATGAATTGTTGGTTCTTCCCGGGCGTGAAGTTGAAAAATGCTTCTTGTCCGAATCCCGCTGAAAAACGAAGCGGATACTGCGCGTTGACTTCTCCTGTGTTGTCGTTGAACGTGTGGTGGAGGGCTTTTGTATAAGAGACGGAAAAGCCGTTTTGAGTTGCGTCGTAGGCGTGATAACTTCTGGTACTTTCGTACGCAGTTGATGCCTGCAGGTTCCAGGACGGCGTCGGAGAGAAATTAACGGTTCCGGCCACTCGTACAGCCTGCGCAATTCCTGAGCGTGGGCTTACGATTCGCCATGCTCGTACGTCTTCCACAACACCTTGGGCGTTCCATTGCTCAGAAAACCTGCGCGCAAGTCCAACATAAGAAGAGGTAAAGTAATCTTCGATCCCTACCGGCGTGAACTTCTGGTCGTTTGCCCCCCATCCTGTCACCAAGGCATTCTTTCCCCAGGGTCGTCCTACACGGAAGTCGACAGACGCAGCCAAACCTCGTGAATGGATATTGCTCTCGGTGAACGGGCCGAATTCGTAAATCAAATAACCGCTTGCGGACACGGCATTGAAGAAGGAAGTCGTCGATACATAGGTAAACGCGCGAAACAGGTTCTGGTTCATCTGTAGCGGAGACTCAGAATCGCGGCGAATCGTGCCTTGAATACCGCTGTTCAGCGTCGCTACATTACGTCCCAGTCGAATTGATGGATTCACCCCGAAACTGCCAATGTAATCCGTCGTATCGCGGTTGACGATGGAACTGGTTGCAGGGACAGATATCTGGCCGCGAGAGTTTCTGATTTGGAAAAATCCGCTGGTGGGCATGAAATTTCCGAGATGTAGATGAAACGCTCCCATCCCCTGAGAGACAAGCGATGAGCGAAGCGGCGGAAGCTGAGCGATGTCGGTGGGCGGCACCGGCACAATCTGATCCAGCTTCGAGTCCAGAACATATACGGTCGTATCTTCAAATGTCGGTTCAACGGAAAGATTCGTCAGCACGCTCAATTTGGAATTTATTATGTATCCCTCGTCCGCGCCGGCCTGAAGAAGAGCCTGTTGTGCGGATTGATCTTCTCCCGCGGCGTTGGCGGCTTGCGCAAACGCTGTCAGCGCCTGCGGACCTTGATGTTGCTGCTGGTAGATGTTGGCCTGCACAATCAGATACTGGTAATTCGATCCTCGATCCTCGGCATCGACGGCCGATAACTCAGCGGACGCTCTGGTGGTGTCTCCCAGCGCGAGATACGTGCTGGCCAGTCCAATCCGCACAGAGATATCCGGCGCTCCGGCTGCCCTGGCACGTCCAAGGTAGGTCACGGAAAGGGGATACTCATGCAGTTGACGGAATATGTCCGCAGCCTGAATGAATTCGCTTCCGGTTGCGGGCGCAGTGTCTCCGGCATCAGCCTCCATAAAGGCCAGCGCAATCTGTCTCTCCGCATCCCCCCCATGGTCCTGCTGTGCCATCACACTGGCAATGGCAAGTCGCACACTGACGCGATCGCTGTGCGGGGTGGAGAGCGCTTTGCGAAACCGCATCATCGCGCCTTTCTGGTCGCCGATCATGCTCAAAGCCTGCCCGGTCGATACATATATTTCGCTTAATTCACCGGGGTTCTCGGTGTTGTGCGTTTGCTCTGCATGCTGCTCGGCCAATTGAACGTACTGCAATGTTTGCTGCCGCTCTTGCAGCTCTGCGTACGCTCGTGCCAGCAATCCGTAAACAACAGCGCTGTCAGGAATCAGCTTTTGCGCAATCAGCAGCTCGTCCACGGCATTGTGATAGCGCCGCTCGGCGAACAACGCATTCCCAAGCCCCAGGTAGAGGCTTCCATCGTTCGGAGCGAATTTCAACGCGGCATGATATTCATCCACGGCTTTCGTCAGCATGCCCTGCCGCCCGTACGCGGTCGCGCGAATCACGTGGACAAGTTCAGAGTCGCCCATCGCTTTTTCTGCCAGTTGCGATTCATGCACCGCAGCCTGGGCCCTACCCATATCGAGGTATGCATACGCGAGTCCAAGACGCGCCTGGCCGTCGTTTGGGTCGAGCTTGATCGCTGCTTGGAAATCTGCTGCCCCCGCCTCGGGCTTGTGCAGATCGTTGTACATATATCCCCGGTTCACGTAGGCCGTAGCAACGTTGGGGTCACGGTGTAAGGCCTCCGTAAAGTCTTGTAGCGCCTTATCCAATTGCCCGTCATTCTTGTCGACATAGCCGGCCAATAGCGGGATGTCGGAGTCTTTTGGGAAGACGTTGTAGTATTGCGACGTCAGCTTTGCCAACTCCTCGTACTTTTGCAGTTGCAGAAGGTCATAGCCGAGATAGACAACGACATCTCGGTCTTGCGGCAGTGCCTTCATCGCTTGTTGGCCCACTTCGGCGGACTCCTGATAGTGGCCCTGCAAACGCAAATATCTCTCCCTTTGTTTCAGCACCTGGGGTTCCTGCTGCATCTCGTTCGACGCGCGGCTCAACCACTGCCCGGCTAATTCAAGCTTTTGCCCTTCAATCGCAGCATTCATTCCTCCAGCCACGATCAATGCATTCCTGGGAGCAAGAGCAAATGCTTTGCGATAGGATGCCTCTGCCTTCCCGAACTCATGGTGGGCCGTGTACATATCCCCTAGCGCAAGATACGGCACGTACAACGACGGATACGCTTTTGCCAGCCGCTCAAAATATTCTCTTGCTTCCGCATCGCGTCCCACCACGCGTGACGCATACCCAAGCGATGTGAGCGCAAATCGATTTCGAGGATCGATTGCGAGGATTTGCTTGTAGGCTGCAATCGCGTCTTCGGTGCGCCCGAGTTTCACCAGCAGATCTCCATCGAGCTGAAGATTATTTGGATCGTGCGGGCTAATCGCCAGCGCTTCCTTGATATCGTTCAACGCGCTGTCGAGGTTGCCGGCATTCATCTTGATCAAAGCCCGAAGTCTTAGAAACGACGCTCTATCCGCTCCGCGTTCGTCAAGCGTGCCGATCGCCGCTTCCGCGATTTTGAGCTGCTGCTGCACGCCACTGTCATCGTTCAGGTTCCGGTAAAGCTGCATCAAGTCGATGTGAAGTTGAATGCCATATAATGGCCCCTCCACAGGGCTTGCGGGTAGGTGGGCGATCGCGGTGGTGTATTCCCGCACCGCGTCGTTTGGATGGTCCTGAAGTTGCGCAATCTCTCCGCGGATGGCGTGCAGCCGGTACGAGTCGGCATTGAGCCCTGCAGCCCGCTGAAGAAATGAGTCCGCATGCTCTATCGAACCTGCAGCCACCGCAGCCTGTGCTGCGGAGAGCTGGTAATCCAGATTTTTAGGCAGTGCATTGGCGGCTTCGGCGTATTGTTTGGCAGCATCGTCCCGCTTGCCATCCAGTTGATAGGTGTACGCCAGCTCAGCCCTTATGTCCGGTTTAGGATTGCGGATCGATTTGAGGGCTGCGATTGCCTCGGGGTACCTTCCCATCTGCCGGTAGTATCCCGCCAATGATCGCTGAACCTCGGGATTGTTCGGCGCACGACGCTTGGCCAGTTCAAGATAGTGATTGGCCTGATCCATTTGCTTCAGGTGCTCATAGGAAATCGCCAGCAGCAATTCCGAGCGCGCGTCAGGCTTCATCCGCTCTGCTCGCAGCAGCCAGTCGAGTGCGCCGGTATAGTCCCCAGATCTCATGTAAAGATTTCCCAGCAACAGGACATCGTCCCTGCGCTGTGGGTTGGACGCGATTACCTGTTTCAGAAGATGCTCGGCATCATCGATTCGTCCCATCAGGCTGTACGACTGTGCGAGACCGGAGAGCCCTTCTACAGACAACGGACTCACGCGAAGACCATGATTGTAGGAGTCTACTGACAGTTGGAAATTGCCGTCGAGGCGCGCCGCGTAACCGAGCAGGAACCATAATTGCGCATCTTCTGGCGCAGCTTGTGCAGCTTTTTGCGCATACGCAACCGCCAGCGCATGATTTCCCTGACGCAAAGCCATCTGAGCAGCGTTGGCAAGGCGAGCATTCTGAATATTCGATCCCCACCCCAGCTGTTGGGGGGCGGGCTGCGTTTGTGGGCGGCGCTCTTTTTGAGCGGCTTTTTTCTGCGGTTGGGCAGAGTCGCTCGACCCCACCGTGTAGGTCTGCCCATAGCTAGGGCATGTAAGCGCGATTCCGAGCATCGACACACAAATAATCTTCAAAAGGCCAGGTGGAGCAATCAATGGGTCACCGAATTATCATCCAAACAATGCAAAAGGGCTTAGATTCCCAAATGCATATCCGCGTTGGCTGTCCTGCCGTAGACTCAATTAGAGTGGATGCACGCGACATACGAGATGCAAAGCAACCGGGCACGACGCTGTTGAATCTAAAGCTTCTTGATAGAGAATCCAAGGGTTTGTTGAAAGGAAACTGTGGAGAGAATTGAGTCGGTCGCGCCGTCATCACGGCCCCTACCGATCAGCCTCATTCTTATGGCGGCTTTGGCGGTCCATTTACCGCTCATGCTCATAAGATTACCGCTAAACTCGTATGACGCGAACTTTCATATCTTCTTCGCGTCCCATTACCTTCACCATTGGTTCAATCCTTGGAACACCAAGTGGTACGCAGGTTTTTCCCAAACCACCTATCCTCCGCTGCCACAGCAGTGGGTGGCGCTGGTCTCTCACATTATGGGTTTGGATATGGCATATATGGCGGTCCAGTTAGCTGCCATATTGCTTCTTGTCGTAGGCGTTTATCGTTTTTCACTGTTGTGGGTCAGCCCGCGAGCTGCATCGTTTGCGGCGCTGGCAACTGTGTTTCTGGGTTCGGAAAGCTTCCTCGTCTATTCCGCCGGCCAATTGGCCACTACATCCGCAGCGCCAATTTATTTGAACGCGCTGCCCTACCTGTTTGATTGGATCCGGCGCGGCAGTTGGCGAGCGTTTCTGAAAGCCAGCGTGCTGTTCACGGCGGCGGCGGCAGCTCACCATGCGACGCTGCTGTTCGGCTCGTTCTTCTTTGCGGTGCCGGTGCTCGCCTTGGTGCTGCTGGATCGCCAGGGCGGCGAGCGGACCTCAGTGCCGGCCTTTGTATTTCGCACAGTTACGATCGTCTTACTTGTGGGAGCCGCGATCGCTGTCGTCCTTCTTCCATTTTGGATTGCCTTGATTCATTACCCGGTCACGCAGGCGCCTATCCCGCATCCCAGCCGCGCAAACTACATCTTGAGTCCTATCTGGGGCTTGAATTATTTCATCGCTCCTTACGGGGCGATGATATTGGCGCTGCCCTTCATCGTGCTTCGTGGTTCCATGACGGTTCGGCTCCGTCCCTTGCTCCTGGGGTTTTGGGTGGCGTTTCTGGTAGGACTCGGCGGTACGACTCCCGTAGGACAGCTGCTTCTTGGCCGCGCTTTTGAAGTGCTGACCATGGAACGTTTCACCTATTGGGCCACATTGCTCGCGCTTCCCTTTGTCGGTCTTCTTGTGTCGGAACTCATCGATCGTTTCCGCATGCGCGCCGTGATCCCTTTAGCCCTGGCGGCGGCTTTTACCTGCGCCTTTGCAGTTGCATGGGTTACGATTCGACAGGCAGAAGGCGCAAGTGTCAAGGTTGACTCGGTTGCAGCCTGGCTTAATCGCGACCGACACGACCAGTATCGCTACATCACGTTGGGGTTTGGCGATAAAATCTCGCGGCTTGCTGTTCTGACAGATGCAGGCAGCGTCGACGGCGAATGGAATTCCGGGCGCAGGCTGCCGGAACTTACCAGCAACGGCGCGGGTTCACTCAGCAGTTCGAAATACTTCGGTCAGGCAGGGTTGGATGCCTTGCGCGCCATGTTGCGTCACGCAGACAAATACGGACTGAAATGGGTCATTGTCCGGGATCCGTATTATGATCCGTTGCTGAAATTTGCCGGTTGGCGGCCTGTCGATATGCTGGAAAACAACACCATCACAATATGGAGCAAAGACGGTGTGCCACCGGCCGTGCCGTTGAATGCGCCACAAATGCCTCCTCGCTGGCAAGGCATCCTGTGGGGCACGCTCCCGTTCGGCAGCAGCATTCTTGCCATCCTCGTTGTCCTGATTCCGGGGCGCAAACAAGAAGAAGGTCGGGGCGATCCTGCCTTTGCCAGCCAGGAAGATCTCGAACCAGGGAGACTCGTCTCGTGAATAAAGGACGTGTTCTCGCTGTCTTCATCACCGCCGCGACTGTGGCATTGATTGCTATCGGAACACTCTGGCCCGGCAAAACCGCGCTCCAATATTCGGGCGGAAAAAATCTGCTGCGGACGTCTTCCACGCCGCAGGCAGCCGTTGAAAACCTGGGTGACGAAATTCGCCTGCGAGCCTGGGGTGCAGCGTACTCAAGTCTCGGCAACAAGGCTGAATTCAGCCAGTCGGATTTTGTGCACGATTTGACCGGATATTACCTCAGTCTTCGCACCTACGCGACGCTCGAGAGCTTCGAGGTACGGCCGTTGCATGCCTCCAGCGATCAGGCAGAGGTGCGGCTGAGGATGCATTGGTCTTCCGTGGTCGGCCCCTTCACAACCACACGCGATCTGCAAGTGGTCAAGAATGGAGATCGCTGGAACGTGGATTGGCCTCTGGTCAGGAAGACGGTTGTGCCGCCCCAGGTGATCCCGGAAAATTACCTGCGCTGGGATGTGATCTACCGCGGGCCCGGAGATGATTGGGGAGTGCAGGATGTCGAAGCGCCCCATGTGCGCATCGTCGATATGCATCCTGTACAGCGCGCTGAAGGCGTGGTCGTCCTCGGGGAGCTTCTCAATGAGGATGTTGTACCGGCGTACGTTTCAGTTCGAGCGACCTTGCAATCCAAGAGCGGATCGCCCATCAGTACCGAGGGCAGCTTTGACAAAATCTCTCATATACTGTTGCCCAAACAAGTCACGCCATTCTTCGTCAATTTTCCCAATGCAACATTGTCGGATGTCGGCAGTATTCGGATGGAGCCTTTGTCGGGTCTGGTCTCAGCCTCTGCGGGTCCCGTCATCGTAATCGAAAATCAGCAATTGAACCCAGCGCCCGGAGCCACAGTCACCGGGCAGCTCGTCAATCAAAGTGGCCAGGTCGTGAACATCGCGCATATTCTGGAAACTTTGTACGACAAGACAGGCCAGGTGGTCTGGGTGGCCGACCAGTATACCGACCACGCACTTCTTCCCCTGACCCCGATTCCTTTCGATATCCATATTCCTGAGGATCTTGCCCGGAAAGTCAGCAGTGAACGGACAATCGTCGAGACCTACAGCGTCGGCGGTGTCCATTGAGGTTCAGACTCGCCTGTCTGCTTGGTACCATGGTCCTGGCCTCGCTGTCGCTTGCCTCTGCGCAAGATAGTAGGATGAGTTTGCCCACGACGGTCGGGGCCGGTAGCGCCTTCTCGATTCACAGTACGGGCAGTGGGAAGGCAGTTCTGTACATCGTTGGACCTGGGCAGGCGCTTCGTCGGGATGTGCAACTGGGAGAGAGTACGTACTTTCCAGTCGGATCTTTGTATAACGCCGGTCATTACTTGGTTATTCTGGTGGCAGGCTCCTCCACGGACAATGGCTGGGTTGATGTTGTGCCTGCCAATACGCCTGCGAACCTGAGTTTTCTTGCGAAGCCGTCTCGTCTGCCGATCGGCCTGCATAACGGCATCAGCGGTACTGTATATATCTTCGATGTCTATCACAACCTGATTACCAAGCCCACTCCAGTCTCCTTCAAACTGTCGAATCCGTCTGGATCAGCGCAGCAGCGCGCCGTCACCGCCCATGAGGGTGTGGCCACCACAGAAATGGACTCAAGTGAGAAAGAAGGCTTCGCCAAGTTTGAGGCCCAGGTGGATGGTATTTCCAGCACACGCGTCGTGGAACAGGTTCCCGGCAGTCCATGCGGGTTGACGATGATCGCCCGGCCCTCTGGGAAAGGGATTCAGTTGGCAACCAACCCGGTGCGTGACTGCAGCGGCAACGCCGTTCCCGACGGCACCATTATCACGTTCACAGAAAGCTACGACGGTGCTCAATCGACAGCCGATGTACCGCTGAAACATGGAGTCGCGCAGGTGGAAATCCCTGCCCACCCAGGAGCCACAATTACTGTTGCCAGCGGAGTTGTGCTGGGAAATGAAATTCATTGGCAAAAATAATGACAATCAAGGCCACGCTGGTTCTCTTCTCAATCCTGGTCGCGCCAGGCGCTCTCTTGGCGGCCCAGGCGGTGGTCCACGTACAGCCTCCGGACCTGCATGGACCCCGGCAATTGCAGGACCAGACGGCAACCGCGGTGGTTCGGGACTATTTGGAGTCCTGGCAAAGTTTGACAGCAGCGCTGGAGAAAAATCGCGTTGACCTGCTCGATCAGGACTTTGTGGGGACTGCCAAAGACAAATTGACCGATACGATGCGCCAGCAGGCCGCGCTAGGAATCCACACCCGCTATCAGGACCGCGCACATGATATCCGGATCGTGTTTTACGCGCCTGACGGTCTTTCCGTCCAATTGATCGATAACGTCGTATATGATGAACGTGTCGTCGACAATAAGAAAGTGTTGACGACCCAGCGGGCCCATGTACGGTATACTGTGGTTCTAACACCCGCCGAAACGCGCTGGAGGGTACGGATTTTCCAAGCCGACCCTGAGTGATGCGCAAATGTTTGCAGTTAAGGTAAGCCTTTTCCCCAAGGGCTAAAAAGCGTCTCATAAAACAATCGCACATGAAAAGCAATGTAGATAAAACGAATCGGCAGATATTGGCATCCTATTCTGCTATATGAATACCCGATGACTTCCCCATTCTGACGGTATGGCCAGTTTGGCTATTGAAGTGCATTAGGAACCGGCTGGAGTAGATAACCTGTTCGAAATCCGGCAATACAATGCGCGCTGAAAGAGCGCCGGATACGTCAATAGGTATTTTCATATCGAGGCCTCTAGGGGGACTGAATGATTTCTGTAGTGATACCGATCTACAACGAAGAAGCGCTAATTTGTAAACTGCACGATGCTCTATCTTGCTCGATGAGTGACGTGGGCGAGGACTGGGAAGTCGTCTACGTAAATGATGGTTCCAAAGACTCATCTCTGGATCTGCTCCGCGAATTGCAATGTGTGGATCCGCATGTCGTTGTGGTCGATCTGTCGCGCAACTGGGGGCACATGGGGGCCATCTCAGCGGGTCTTCAGACTGCGCACGGCGATGCGGTAGTTCTAATGGATGGAGATATGCAGGACCCTCCAGAGGTTGTTCCCAAACTGGTGGATGCGTGGCGCCGTGGCGCTCAAGTTGTTGTCGCTGTCAGACGGAGCCGTCAGGAACGGCGCAAAATTCTGGCTGCCCTCTTTCCTCTCTTCTATCGCGTACTGGCTGCCTTGTCCGACTATCCTATCCCTCTCAATGCGGGAATCTTCGGCTTGATGGATCGTCAAGCTGTCGACTCGATCAATGGGTTGAGGGAAGGAAACCGGTATTTGCCAGGCTTGCGTGCCTGGGTTGGGTATAAGAATGCCGTCGTCTACTACGATCGGAACGATCGCGCGGCTGGCGAAGGAAAACTCTCGTTCCTGAGCCGGATCAAGTACGCGATGGATGCCATTACCAGCTTTAGTTACAAGCCTCTTCGACTCTGCTTTGCTCTGGCAAGCCTTTCCGCGTTCATTGTTGCTATCCTCGCATTCGGCGCCATCCTTGCACCTAGTCCCATCCACACCATGGGTCTTGCGATCACTGCTTCCGTATTTATGGTTGGTGGTATGTTGATGCTGTGCCTGGGAGTACTCGGCGAATATCTGGGACGCGTGTACGACGAGGTGCGAGATCGCCCCATGTCCATCATCAATAAGGTCTATCAAGCCCCTGCAATGATGGATGCTCAAAGCCGTGCCGGGTATATGAATGGAACAGATTCCACACTCGATTACCCGGAGAACGAGCCGGTCATCGCCTTCAAAACGCGAGCGGGATAAGACGGGAAGAAGTTAGAGGCGCTTTCATCTGTATGCGTTTTGCCCGTAGGCGCTGTCATAGCCAGCTCTACAACGTACTGCTACGGACGGAAACGGTCGCCATATCGGGTTGTGCCAGTCAGCGCATTGCGTTCAACCGGCACAACCCGCGCGGTCAGAAACTTACCGGGACCCGCAGCCCGGCGCGAACTAACGGTTGGCGGGCGTACTCGGCGAGTTTGCTTCTTGACCCGAGATGGCCGGTGCCTGCGATCCCTCTCCGCACGTTGGGATGCCGGGTTCAATCGCCGAACCTTCTTCGTAATCGTTCCAGGTTTCCAGCATCAGGAAGGGAATTGGTTGACCGGCAGGAAAGTACTT
>JAJZCA010000352.1 GCA_021798735.1 Acidobacteriota bacterium
CCGATCTTTTTCAGCGAACATATCGTGGCAGCCGATGGATACCCCGATGCTGTTTGATCCGCAGCAGGACCAGAGTATGCCTGCCTATCTTCCGCCGAAGCCGCCGAAACCGAAGGCTGGTTCGCCCAACTCATACTCAGCGCCGGCTCAATCTAAAGGTTCCAACAGTTCGGACGAAGCCTTTCCGCCGTTTGAGATCGTGCCCAGGTCGGAAATCGCTGGCAATTTGGGGTCGACGTATATTCCGCTGGACAGCTGGATCTATCCCGCGCTGATGCGGCTTTACTCCATGGGCTACCTCAACCGGGCCTTCGTCGATATGCGTCCATGGACACGCTTGAGTGTGTTGCGCATGTTGTTTGCCGAGCAGGAAAAAATTCACTCGGAAGCCAACAATGAGCAGGCGCTGGAGATTTACAACGCCGTGCTGGCAGAGTTGGAATCGGATATTCACACTACGGGCTACTGGACGACGACCGGCACGCTGGAGTCGCTCTATGAGCGTGCCATGCCGATCGGCGGGACACCGCTGAACGACAGCTACCACCTCGGCCAGACCATCATCAACGATTATGGACGGCCCTATGAACAGGGCTTCAATAACTATGCGGGCTTCAGTGCGCGGGCGACTTCGGGTCCATTTGCACTGTACGTGCGGGGTGAGTATCAGCATGTGCCCAGCGCGGCCGGTTATTCGCCCGCGCTGGCCGCGACGTTGGCGGCCGTCGACTATGTCCCTGCCGTACCGCAGGACACCATCCCCGCCGGGCCCATCCCCACGCTGAATTATTTTCGCTTGATTGAAGCGAACCTTTCGGCGACGGTTTTGAATCACGATATCTCCATTGGGAAAAGCGATGTGTGGGATGGCCCGGCCACGGGCGGCGCGTTCGACTGGAGCAACAACGCGGAAAACATTTATTCTTTCCGCATCAACCGCGTGGAGCCGTTTCACATTCCGCTGCTTTCTTACGTGCTGGGGCCGGTGCGATATGAGTTTCTTGTCGGCAGCCTGAAAGGCCACACCTATCCCAACGCGCCCTGGGTGCACATGGAGAAGTTCGCCTTCAACCCAAAGCCGAGCTTTGAGTTCGGGTTTTCGCGGACCGTAATCTGGGGCGGCAAGGGGCATGCGCCGATTACGCTGGGAAGCTTCTGGAATAGCTTCACCAGCTTCCAGAATGTACCTGGGGCGACGAAATTTTCGCGCAACGATCCAGGCGCCCGGTTCAGCACCTTCGACTTTACCTTGCGGCTGCCCTACGCAAGCCGCTTGCTGACCCTTTACACCGACTCGGAGGTGCACGACGACGTAACCCCGGTGAGCGCGCCGCGCCGCGCCGCCATCCGTTCCGGACTGTACCTGGCACGCTTTCCGGGAGCGCCCAAACTAGACCTGCGGGCGGAAGGCGTCTACACCGACGTGCCCGTATCCAACAGCAACAACGGCAGCTTCATGTACTACGAAACCGTCCAGCGGCAGGGTTACACCAACAAGGGCAACATCTTCGGCGACTGGATTGGGCGCGAGGCGAAAGGCGGCCAGGCCTGGCTGACCTATCATCTTTCGGCGAAGGAGATGTTGCAGCTCTCCTACAGAAATGCCAAGGCGGCCAAGGACTTTATCCCCGGCAACACCTTTGCGACAGGAGCGCCGCGGGTGGATGGCGGTACCACCCAGAACGACTTCACCTTTACGGTGGTCAAGCGCCTGAAGCCAGATGTGGAGTTGAATGCCTGGCTGCAGTACGAACGATGGAAAGCTCCGGTGTACAAGACCGGCGGCCAGAACGACGTGACAACGAATGTGCAGATCACCTGGTATCCGAAGATGACGCGGAGTCTGCGGAAATGGTGAGGAGCTAGCCATCATGGAGCAGCCTGCCCAATGCGCTGGTCGTGGGAGCGGATTCACAGTTCGTGTAGTTGATTGCAGGAGCGAGTCATTCTGAACCCTTCGACTTCGCTCAGGGCAGGCTCCGCACAGCGAATTGAAGAATCCAGACGAGATATGCTTCGTAAACGCTGTCGTTATCCTCTGGATTCTTCGGTCGCCGCGACGACCGAAGAATGACGATCTTCCCTCTATAGCAACAGGAGAAATGCTTTAGCTGCGCCAGGATGGGCACCCGGCGCGTCGTGGGATTTATCCCTGGATGGGTAGTTCGTCGATCTCCGATTCGGAAATATAGGCTGCCATGGCCTGGGCCAGCTGGGAGTCCACCTCATCGGCAATCGCCATCACGTCCACCAGCAGCAGGCTGAAGTCCACATGGGGCAGATTGTTTTGCAGGGTCTGGAAGATGCTGACTTGCAGCATGCGCGACTCCTCGACAATCATGGCGGCGGTGTATCCTTGTTGCCGCCGCACCAGCCCATGCCTGGCGGCCGCTGGGGACACCAGCGCGCGCGTACCCAGTGGCAGCGGGTGACGAAGACGAGATACCAGGTCGCTGAACATCTGCGGCAGATGACCGCTGCGCTCTTTGTAGCTCAGTGGGACAGTGATTATTTGCGGCTCCAGTTCGACCCGTAAAAGCCAGTCCTGGATCGTCGATTGCGTCTCCCGTTCCAGGATATTCGCCACGTTTTCTACAGATCGCACAGACTTCACCCCTCGCCTCAGCCGTTCCCGGATTGTCTCCACCAGCGTTCTTGGATCCAAAGGCTTGACCAGAATTTCGTCTGCCTGCATCAGGATCGCCGCAGCCGCTTCCTTCATCTCGGGATACCCGCTGAAGATGATCGTCACCGCGTGTGGGTTGGAGTGGCGCATGGCGCTTACGAGGGTCAGTCCATCTCCTGCGCCAGGCATGTGCAGGTCGGTCAACAGCACATCGAAGTTCTGCGTTGTGATCACTTGCAGGGCATCCTTCACACTGGCTACCGCGATTACTTCAAAATCGTTATATTCCATAATCAAGCCGAGCGAATCGCGTACGGAGTCATTGTCATCCACAAGCAAAACTCTCGGTTTACCAGGCTGCTCGTTGCGTACAGCAGTGGGGTTCGATTCGGCGGTCATCACCACAAGTTTTTCCATGAAGCTATCTACTTTCTCCTCACGAATTCATCGTCAGGGTTGCGATTCTCGTCATCCTGAGCGACGCGAAGAGTTCCGGAGGGTGATAGCCTGGCTTTCGAGGCCAACTTTCTTGAAGCTCATCGCTTAATTGCGCGAAGCCTGGAGCGAAGCCAAAGAGTTCAGAATGACTCGATTTCTCCATCGTCCCACGAGCCGCTCACCCTTTAAACGTCTCATAGGTGAATTCTCAAGTATGGTCAATTTTGCTCATGCAGCGGGGCAGTAGAAAGAATCTTGGGGGGCGAATCGAGGTGGGTTGGAGAGTGAGAGTCGCTACACCTGCGTGAAGAACGCAACAACTGGTTGCTTGTAGCGGGATGATTCCACGGTTGAAATCTCCATTACGTTCAATTTTGCTCAGCAGGATTGTCGTCAGCGTGAATCCGGCTATGGCTTCCGTCGCGTTGTGGGCAAAATCTCAGGTCGCTTGGAGTTATCTTGCGGCAGTTGATCGTGCAGCACCACATTCAGCAGCGACTTGTGCACACGGATACGGCCGTTGTATTCAATAAAACCGAGCTTGCGAAAGCGGTTCATAAAGAAGCTGACGCGGGAGCGGGTTGTGCCGATCATTTCCGCCAGGGTTTCCTGCGTGATGTGCGGAATCAACGTTTCCGGCTCACCCGGCTTGCCGAATTCCGCCATCAACAGAAGGATTCTCGCCAAGCGTTTTTCGCTGGAGTTAAACAACTGATCGACAAGGTCAGCCTGGGTCCGCATACTGCGCGCCAGCAGAAATTTCAGGAATATGTCGGAGAACG
>JAJZCA010000353.1 GCA_021798735.1 Acidobacteriota bacterium
CAGGCACGCGGAAACGCGCATCCCCTTCAGGGGCTGGTTCTTGATGAATTCCTTGCGGATGATCTGCAGGACAGGCATCGATTGGTTGGCCCATTCAATGCGGCGTTTTCCCTGGTCGGCCAGGTCAAGGTTCTTTACGTGCGAGGGTACGGTCGTCGTCGTAGCCATAGATTCTTTTCTTTCTTGGATTGAAAACACCCGCAGATCTCTGCGGTCTTGATAGGAAATTCCAAAAGGGGAAACTTGCATCCCACCGTCAGGGTATCACTTCCAGCCCACGGCATAACAGACGGATTTTCCGTTGGCCGTGGATGTATTGGTGTTGTTGCGGAAGGCGCGCAATTTCCTGGTGTGGATTTATGGTTGATGTAGCTATTAGGTCGTAGTCGCTACTCTACTCCGCGCGAAGTGACTCCATGGGATCGACCTGAGCCGCCCGCAATGCCGGAATGATTGCAGCGATTGCACATACCAGCAGTAATATGACGGCAACAGCACACAGCGTCAACGGATCCAGTGCCTCCACCCGGAATAGAAATGACTTCACTGCATGTCCTGCGATCCATGCCCCCGCAACTCCCGGTATCAGCCCGACGAGTACCATTACTCCAGCCTGCTGAAGCACCAGCCGTGTTACCCTGGCCCGCGAACATCCAAGCGCCATCCGAATTCCAATTTCCTTACGCCGCAGCGCTACGGAATAAGCCAATACTCCGTATATTCCAATCGCCGATAGTATCAGCGCTACCCCACCAAAACCCGTCACTAGCCGCAGCGCCAGCCGTCGCTCGCTTAACGATTGTGCAATCCCGTCTTCCATCGGCTGCAGCTTCATCTCCGCCATGTTCGGCGCTACCTGCTTGATTGCTGCGCGCAGTTCCTTGTCCACCACCGCTTGGGGTAATGTTGACCGCACCGCGAACTGAGCCATCATGCTGAATAGCTCGTTGAACTCCGAACCCTTTGGAAGCTGCAGGTAGTCGATGTACACCATTGGCTCGTACGGCGCTCCGAGATCTCCACCTTGTAACTCATTCTCTACGACGCCCACTACAGTCAAAGGCTGCGTAAGCGGCAAGTCCGAATCTTTTTCTCCGGGGTTCCGATGAAGCATTACATTTGCGCCGATCGGGTCACGCCCTGCCAGATATTTTTTTGCGAACGCCTCATTTACCAGCGCTACCATCGCCGCGCTCGACTCGTCCCGCGGCAAAAATCCACGCCCCTGCAGCAAATGCAGCCCGCTCGCGTGCACAAAGCTGGCGCTCACTATGCTGTAAAACGCCGTATCTCCTTCATGAAATGGACGCCCATTCACCACGGTCGTGCCGTTCAAGAAGAAGTTGTAATTCGAAAAAGGGACCGAGGTCTGCATGGTCACCGACTCCACCCCCGGCAGCGTCTCGAACCGTTCCAGTAAACGAGCATCTGTTTGGCGAGCAATTTCCGGGTTTATATGCTGGTTCTCAGGCATCAAAACCATTGTCGTTACATCGCGCGGATCGAACCCCAGCTTCACGTCCTGAAGGGCGCGAAACGTCCGCACAAACAACCCAGTCGTGACCAACAGCACACAGGTCAACGCAATCTGCAGCGCTACTAACAGGCCAGGCACCCGAGACCTTGGTGTTGCGCGCTTCGTCATCACTCTTACGTCCGTCTGTCGACGGATTCGAAGCATGGGCGCAAGCGAGGCTAGCACCCCGGCCATCAGTGCGAACAGAGCAACCACCCCAAATACCACCGGATGCATCGCCAACTCATCGAAACGCGAGAATTTCGGCCCATACGTTGCCCGGACTGCTGCAATCAATGCATACGCCAGTGCGCCACCCAGTACGGCGCCCATTAGGGAAACCAGGACGCTTTCGGTCACCACCTGTTGCAGCAGTCGCCCAAAGTTCGCGCCCAATGCGGACCGGACGCTCATCTCTTCCATGCGCCCCATCATCCGCGCAATCTGCAAGTTCATAGCGTTTGCGCAGGCAATCAGCAGCAATATGCCGACCCCGCCCAGCAATGCCAGCAGCGGCATTTGCATATCTCCCGTCAGGTAGTCCTTATAGGAGCGCATTTCAAGCGTGTCACGATTTGCCGGGTTACCTGTCTCCGAGTGGGCAAATACACTGCGCGCCTCGGCAAGCGCTTGCTGCATCGTTACACCGGGTTTCATCCGCGCCATCACCGTTGCCGAATCGCCGCTAAACGGGTCATCTTCGTTCTTAGCATTGAGAGAAATCGGCGTATACACAATGGGAGCTTCAGTGCCCTGCGGAAAATGGACCCCCTCCGGCAACACTCCGATCACCGTCCGCAATTGCCCGGACAATTTGATGGTCGAACCAATTGCCTTCGGATTTCCATGTAGCCGCTCCTGCCAGAACGCAGCACTCAGCATCGCGACTGGCGCTTTCTCATCCGCGTCGTCCAACAATCGTCCGAGCTTCGCATGGACCCCCAGCATGTTGAAAAATTGTGGAGTTACCTCCGTGAGCAGCGCTATGCGAGTTCCATCCGACGTCCCTACGGGTCTCACCATCGTGTTATATCCGCTCACGGCCGCGAACGAGCGGACATCTCGACGTAATGTTTCGATCTGCTTGTAGCTGAGTGCGTATGTAATCCCCTTCTGTCGCCCTTTTCCATACATCATGACCAGTTGCTCCGAGTGAGGCAGCGCCAGCGGCCGCAGCAAAACTGAATCGACAATTGCCAGCATCGTCGTCACGGAGCCCAAGCCGAGCGCCAGCGTGAGCACCACCGTCACCGCATACCCCGGAGCATTCTTTAATCCACGCAACGCATAGCGCAGGTCTTGCAGCAAACGTTCCAGCCAGAGCCCTCTCCAGATTTCACGGGACTTGTCCATGACAAGCAAAGCATTGCCGAACTTCTTCATCGCCGCATGCCGTGCTTCTTCCGGGGACATGCCAGCTTGAATGCTCTCTTGAGTTTCGAAATCGATGTGTGTTTGAATTTCGTCGTTTAACTGGTTTCTGCGTTTGTTCCACCCATACATGACAAGGATCCTTTCGCTATTTGCTTTCCTCAGACAGCGGCGCGAGAATGCTCGCAATTGCACTGGAGAATCGTTGCCATTTTGAGGTTTCGACGCATAGCTTTTTCCGGCCTTTCGCGGTCAGTCGATAGAACCTGGCCTTGCGATTGTTCTCGGAGACGCCATTCTCGGCGACGACGAGCCCAAGCTTCAACAGGCGCTGCAATGCCGGGTAAAGAGAACCGTGCCCCACTTGCAACACATCCTCCGACTTCAACTCAATCGTTCGGGCTATGGCGTGTCCGTGTGCGCGCCCGTACACGAGAGTCTGAAGGATCAACAAATCTAAAGTGCCTTGCAGGAGTTCCAACTGATTATCTTGTTCTTTAGTCGACATTCTACCCAAGTTACCGCGTCCTCAGGTCGAATGTCAAGGGGAGTACGGAAACGCCAGTCCGGGTGATCGGCGCTACTTATGTTCCATCCCCAATAGCTTTTGCTTGCGCTGCAGGCCCCAGCGATAGCCGGTGAGGCGCCCGCTCTTGCCCACCACTCGATGGCATGGAATGACCACGGCCACTGGATTTTGGCTGCAGGCGCGGGCCACGGCACGCGTGGCGCTGGGCTGACCTAGAGACCTTGCGATTTCGCCATACGAGCGTGTCTCGCCACGCGGAATTTGCTGCAGCGCCTTCCAGACGCGCTTCTGGAATGCCGTGGCGCGCACATCCAGCGGCAGATCCAGAGCTACTGAATGCTCCGTCAGATGCGACAAGACCTGTTGCACAAGGGATCCAAGACTCGACTGATCCCAGCTGATATCCGCGCAGGAAAAACGTGTCGCCA
>JAJZCA010000354.1 GCA_021798735.1 Acidobacteriota bacterium
CCCGCACAAATTCGAGGGAGGACTGGTTTTCTATTACGGCAGTTACGGCGACCACTGGAACCCGAACCTGAACGGCGTCCTGCGGACGTTCGATGTGTACGTCGGGCGCTCCTGGTAACGGAAGCTGTCGGCGTCATAAATAGATGCGCTGGGTCCGTTTCAAGAGCCGGCCGCTTTCATGGCCACGTGCGTACCGCGCCCTGGATTTGCTGCTGGAAACGGGCTACTTCAAAACAATCAGGCCATTAGCAGCAGCCGCAGAGATTTCCCCGCCAAGCTGCTTGGCCCTCTTTGAGCAGAAATGGGATGGCGGCCAATGCCGCGATGGAATCGAACCATGCGATATGAAAGACGGCGTTGAGCGAAAGTCCAACCAAAGCAATAAATGCCAGATACGCGCATGTAGCGGATTGCGCCGCATCCGCTGCCAAGGCGGAGTTGTTTCTTCGCCGCGCTTCCCGGCGCTTCAGTCCAGCCAGGATTGGCATTGCGAAGAGGGCGGCGATGGTGATACCGATTCCTGTCCGACTGGTCTCAGGTCGTAGATGCAGGGCCAGCGATAGAGCTGCAATCAGCAATACCACCATTGCAAGAAGAAAGAGGAGTGCCCCAGCAGCGCGGCCAGCCATCCGTTCCGGAATCGAGACTCGCGGTACGAACTGCACGAGCACCTCGCTTGCAGAAAATAGTTCAACAATGCTGTCGGAACCGAATGCAAGCATCGCTGGACTGTGGGCTTCCACTGCGGCGCGGAGTGAGACTGCGGTTTCCACCAGCATCCATCCCAGCGTTGTCCCTTGCAGCCAGAAGACCGCAGTGGCGGGACGGTGCACTGAGGCGCACACCTGAGCTCCAGGAAGCGGAGCGCGAATTTGAAACAATCCAGGCATGCGGTTTTCTACAGAATAATCTCTTACGAACTATCCAATCTGGCCGTTCTACAACCAGCTTCCAGGTTATTCGATGAATTGAGCGCCTCATACGGACTTATTTATACAAGCACGGCACATGGCCTGAACTATATGCCAGCCATGCTCATCCGGTCCCTTATCGAACGCTTCTCCTGTATGGTCGATGGCGTTTGTGACATGGGCCACCACGCCCACGTCTGCATGACGCGCTTCTGCGAAAGCAAACAGTGAAGCCGCTTGCATCTCGACGGCCAAGGCCCCATCGGCCGCATGCTCCTGCAGTTGCTCCGCAGTTTCGCGATAAGGAGCGTCCGTTGTCCAGGCAAGTCCCTGCGAAACTGGAAGCCCCAACCCTTGCAGCTCTTTGTAAAGATTGGCCGCCAATTTTGCGGGTGCAGTGACAATATCCGCAGCGGGCACATAGTGGTACGAAGTTCCTTCATCCCGAATGGCGCTGGTTGCAACCACAAGACTCGGCACAGGAAGTGAAGGATTGACCCGGCCTGCGGAGGTGAGACCAAGAAGAACACGAGCGCCGGAAACATGGAGCTGTTCGGCAACGAGTACCGCATATGGGCCGCCGATGGTCCGGGCAACAATGCCACATTCCGTTCCGTCGATCTCAAAGGAATACATGGTTGTGTGAAAGCACGCCCAGGCTGGATACGGGTGGGCGATGCCTGTCTTGACGAGCCAGTCGGTAAGATCGCCATCGAAGTCCAGTACGCAAATGTGTGGCACTTGGGCGGATTCCATTGTGCGTTCGGCGCGCACAGCTTCCACAAGGGCCTCCGGCCGGAAAGCGCTGGGCGATGAAAGCCGGTGACGGAACAGCGGGAAATATTTATCCATATTCACGTTTATACCAAGCCGTTTGACTTATATTCAAGCCAATGATTGACTAATTGATTATGAGGAACTTGAGACTGATAAGCCGCCAGTGCGAGGTATCTGGAATAGGAATCCTGTGCGTTTTGGCCGGTTTTTTGTTCATTCATCTCTCGGTGGGGGCAGCATACTCGCAAGCGAAAACGGCGGCACCGCCTGACGGTACTGCAATCCCTGTCTCCTTTACCCATACGATCGATGCCCGGAAGGAAAAGCAGGGGAATCGAATTACTGCAAAAACAATGCAGGTTGTTCTTTATGGCCCTGCCGAAAGCATTGCCAAGGGATCACTGGTGCTTGGCCATGTCGTCGATGTTTCGTACACAGGGAAAGACGGGCCATCCACAATTACGATCAAGTTCGACCGGATTGTCGATAAACGCCGGACTGTGCCGATATGCGCCTCCGTGCGGGCCATGGCAAACTCCATCGAGGTATACGATGCCACTGCGGAATCGACTTCGCTCGACTCCGGTTCACCCATGGGCACCACCCTTGTCGGAGGCGATCATCTGTGGCTTGGAGGCAAGAAGGTTTACGCAACAGATCACGATATTGTTGGAATCCGGGATCGTTTCGGAATATTTTCTCGGCTAGAACCAGCCGAATCAAACAATGGGACATCTGCTGCGTGCGGTGGAATCCCTACCTTGCAGTCGGTCGCAATCTTCTCTTCGCGAGCATGTGGCCTCTATGGATTTTCCGAAACACAAATGAGCTCCGCAGGCAATACAACCCCTCGCGGAGCGATAAAGCTTGCGTCAAATCGATATCCGGTGGAGATTCCTTCTGGAAGTGCCGCACTTTTGCAGATCATCAGATGTGACGAATCGCGATAGTTCCATGCGAGATGGTCAGACTCACATGGAGTTTCCTGTCTTCCTCCCACAGGAGCAGACGGACACTATATACATCCTTTACATCGGAGTATGGAATGCAATTGTGGTTGTCTAACTTAAAATCCTGTGGCAGATTCCTGCTTGTTGTTTTTGCGTTTTGTGTAGCACGCTTTGCCTTGGCCTCGCCTGCTACCTTTATTACTGCGCTGCCAGTCGCTGAGAACCAAACACTGACTCGTTTCAATTGGGACCCTATCTTTAGCGGTCAGGATCTAACTAATTTCCAGTTTCCATTCGACCTTGCTTATGGCTTGAATGCGCGATGGACCCTTTTTGCCACGTTGAATCCCATGTATAACTCCATCCAGACACAAACACCCTCTGGCCCGCGTCATGTTAGCTCTGGCGGCCTAGGGGACACTCTAGCTTTCGCTCGATATACGTTATTCAGCCGCGATACGCCAAAATCGACATTGCGCCTTGCGCCGGTTGCGGGTCTGTATCTACCCAGCGGCAGCAATACACTGCGCGACTCCAATGGACTCTTGCCAGCGCCGATACAAACCGGCTCCGGCAGTGTTGCTCCTTATGGAGGTGTGGCATTTGGCTGGAACGGGCCAGCATACGGGCTTGCAGCAGACAGCACCTTTCGCCACAATCCCATTACAAGCACAGGAATCAGTCCCGGCGACCAATTCCGCGTGGACGGGCAGGCAGAGCTGCGATTATATCCCTTGACTTTGCCGGAAATCGGTCTGCCGAAAGAGCTATGGATCTCGATCGAAGAAAATTACCAGCATAATTCTCTTTCCCACATCGACGGCCAGGTTTCGCCCGGATCTGGCGGTTTGAGTTTCTATCAGGACTCCGTGCTTGAATTTGCAACATTGCATTACGAGATCGGTGCGGGCATACAGCTTCCAGTCGTACAAGATTTGAATGGCCCGAACGATGTGCGGGAAAAGCGTCAACTGTTATTTTTTACCGAATACTATCTCTCCGGTTTCACGAGGCACAAGTAATGACGGCCTGCGCGCGAATTAGATATTGCATCCTCGCACTCTTGCTTCTCTTCAG
The DNA here is from genome assembly GCA_021798735.1 of Acidobacteriota bacterium. Classification (GTDB taxonomy): domain Bacteria; phylum Acidobacteriota; class Terriglobia; order Terriglobales; family Acidobacteriaceae; genus JAKAAZ01. The sequence continues at coordinate 3,716 of JAJZCA010000354.1, forward strand.
CGTGTCGTGTATCGCCGACTCTCAAACGTCGAAATCTTCGCAGGATGCATCGTGGCAACGTGTAACGGCGCATCTGAATGGTGTGTTCTCTCCTCGCGGCTT
>JAJZCA010000355.1 GCA_021798735.1 Acidobacteriota bacterium
AACGTCACTTCGCGCAGAAGAAAATACCGCAGCGCGTCCGCGCCCAGCACATCCAGCACGGTCTCCGCGCGCACAATGTTGCCGCGCGACTTCGACATCTTCGACTGCTCAAACAGCAGCCATCCGTGCGCCACTACGCTCTTCGGCAGCGGCAGGCCGGCAGCCATTAAAAACGCCGGCCAATACACGCAATGGAAGCGGCTGATCTCCTTGCCGATCAACTGCACATCCGCAGGCCAGTATTTTTCAAAATTCGCCCGCTGCGCCGGGTCCTCGCTGCCATACCCCAGCGCTGTGATGTAGTTCGCCAGCGCATCCATCCATACATAGATGACGTGCTTTTCATCGCCGGGTACGGGGATGCCCCAGTTGAAGCTGGTGCGGCTGATCGACAGATCGCGCAAGCCGCCGCGCACAAACGCCATCACTTCATTCCGCCGCGCCTCTGGCCGGATAAAGTCCGGGTGCTCCTCGTAATGTTCCAGCAGCTTGCGTTCGAACGCGGACAGCTTGAAGAAATAATTCTCTTCGCTCACCGTCTCGGTGATGCGACCGCAGTCCGGGCACGGCGTTCCCGGCGACCCTTCAACATACAACTCATCCCACACGCAGTACTGGCCGGAGTAGGTGCCTTTGTAAATGAAGCCGCGCTTCTGCAGTTCAGAAAATAAGTGCTGCACGCCGCGCTTGTGCCTGTCTTCCGTCGTGCGGATGAAGTCGTCGTAGGTGAGCCCCATGCGGTCCCACAACCCACGAAATTCGCTGGAAACTTCCGCCGCAAACTCCTGCGGAGTTTTGCCCGACTTCGCAGCCGACCGCTCAATCTTCTGGCCGTGCTCGTCGGTCCCCGTCAGGAACAGGACATCGAAGCCGCGCATCCGCTTCCAGCGCGCCAGCGCATCCGCCGCCACCGTCGTGTAGGTGTGTCCCAGGTGCGGGCGCGCATTCACGTAGTAGATGGGCGTGGTCAGGTAAAACGTCGGTTTCGTATTTTGCTCTTTTTCTTGGATGGACATGCCGTCGGCGTTCAAGTCCTCGCGCGTCCGGCTGGAGAGCGAGTCACCTTTCATCTTAATTGATTTCTCGTACTACAATTGTCATCCTGACCGCGGGTGCCCCAGGTCTCGATTTTGAGACCTGGGATTCTCCAGTTCCCATGCAGAAAACTGGTCGCCCAAAACACTCATGCGAATCACAGACCCATCGCCCACTCTGGTAAAATCTGCTCTAACTCATCGAATCGCTATCCGGTCGCCTCGGCGGCCCAGCGCCCACGGACGTACCCTGTGTATCGCACCTATCGACAAACTTTATTTGAGAGCTTTCGCGCCGTTCTGCTGGAAAAATTCCAGGTAGAAATTCCTCGCCTCACGGTCGAGGAGCCTCCCACGGTGGAGATGGGCGACTACGCCCTGCCCATCGCCTTTGAATTAGCTCGCACCCTTCGCAAGGCCCCGCGCAAAATCGCGGATGAACTGGTGGGTGCAATCGGCAGCGTGCCGGGATTTACCGGATTTGAAGTCGCCGGCGCTGGATACATCAATTGCCGCCTCGACCGCAACATGGCGGCGCAGGCCCTGGCTGCACAGATGGAAAGTCTTCCGCAGGCGCTCGAATTCATTCTGGTGGAACACACCAGCATCAATCCGAATAAAGCGGCGCACGTCGGCCACCTGCGCAATTCCATCCTGGGCGACACGCTGGTGCGCATGTTGCGCGCCGCCAATTACCAGGTCGGCGTGCAGAATTACATCGACAACACCGGCGTCCAGGTCGCCGATGTTGTCGTCGCTCTCGTGCATCTGCAGCACATGAATTTGGCCGGAGTCGAACGGTGGATCGGCGAACTTGCCGCGCGTGGCGAGCGCATCGATTATGCATGCTGGGATCTCTATGCACGAGTCTCGCAATGGTACGAGTCCGACCCGGAACAAAAAGAAGCACGCAAACAGCTTCGCCTGGACACGCTGCACGCACTCGAAGTCGGTGGCAACGAAACCGCCGCGATAGCCGAACGAGTATCGACGGCGATTGTCCGGCGGCACTTGCAAACCATGCAACGCCTCGGCATTGAATATGATTTCCTGCCGCGCGAAAGCGAGATTCTGCATCTGCATTTTTGGAATGCCGCCTTTGCATTGATGAAGGAAAAAGGTGTCCTGTACCAGGAGACAGAGGGCAAGAATGCGGGCTGCTGGGTCATGCGACGCGCCGGAACCGAAGGTGCCGACGGCGAAAATCCCGATGAAGAAGCCAAGGTGATCGTGCGTTCCAACGGCACGGTCGGGTACGTCGGCAAAGACATCGCATATCACCTATGGAAGTTCAACAAGCTCGGCCTCGACTTCGGCTATCACTTGTTCCACATCTATCCCGACGGCGACCGCTGCTGGATCTCGTCCGAACACAACGATGAGCCTGCGTCCGGATTGCCGCACTTCGGCCACGCCGACGCCATCTACAACGTCATCGATGCGCGCCAGGCCGACCCGCAGAACAACGTCATCGAAGCGCTGCGCGGCATGGGTTTCACCAAAGAAGCGGACAACTATCACCACTTCTCGTATGAAATGGTCGCGCTCACTCCGCGCTGCGCCATGGAACTTGGCTATGTAATTTCCGAGGAAGATCAAGGCCGCGCCTACATTGAAGTTTCCGGGCGCAAGGGCTTCGGCGTAAAGGCCGACGACCTGATCGACAAACTGATCGCCTCCGCGCTGGCCGAAGTGAACGCGCGCCATCCCGACTTAAGCGAAGACGAACGGCAAAGCATCGCCAGCAAAATCGCCGTGGGCGCGCTGCGCTATTACATGCTGCGCTACACCCGCAACACCGTTATCGCGTTCGACTTTCAGGACGCGCTCAGCTTTGAAGGCGAGACCGGACCGTATGCGCAATATGCCGTGGTTCGCGCCGCCAACATTTTCCGCAAAGCAGGCACCACCGCGGAAGAAGCACTACGCCAACTTGACCCCATCGACGCTGCCGCCTATTTCACCGGCGAAGATGGCGACAGTCTGTGGGAGCTTTGGCTGCTGGCATCGAAATCCGTGCATGTGCTGGAGCGCTGCATCCAAAGCACGGAGCCGGCCTACCTGGCGAAATACGCCTTTCAACTGGCGCAGCAATTCAGCAACTTCTACCATCGCCATCACATTTTGACGGAGAGCGATCCAGCGCGAAAAAAAGTGTTGCTGGCCACCGTCGCCGTCGCTCAGCGAGAACTGCTCCGCGCCCTCAACTGGATGGGCATCGAAGCCCCGGATGTGATGTAGAGCAAAATCCAGACGCTGCGCGGTCAACTAAGCAATTAATCAGTTCGACCCGTATACTGCCTGTATGAAGCGAAAATCGAAACAGAAAACGACACCCATTTCAGCGCTCACGGCGCGCACCCAGTTAGGGCAGATCATGCGGCGCGCAACAGAACGAAGAGAGCGTTTCCTGGTGGGACGCCGGGGGCTGCCTGCCGTGGTCATTATGAGCGTGGAGGACTATGCCGATGCCATGGCCCCCGCGCCTGGCTGGCTTGAAGCCGCATGGAGGGAGGCCGAAGCCGGCGGAACCGACACTTTAACGGCACGAGAAATCGACCGCGAAGTGAGGACACACCGGCAGGCGAAGCGGCAACGCTCGGCGTGAGCGACCGTGTGTTTCGGGTGGTTCTGGATACGAATGTGGTGGTTTCCGCTGTTCTCACGCGGGGCGGACTGGAGTCGCACATTCTTCGGCTCGCATTGAAAGCAGAGCTCATGCTCTATGTTTCTCCGCCAA
>JAJZCA010000023.1 GCA_021798735.1 Acidobacteriota bacterium
TCTCTTCTTCTAGGAAGGTCAGCAAAATGCCAATGGCAATAATGAATTTCGGAAGGTTTCGAACTGTCGCGTCAATTGTCAAATGCGGAACGTACATCTGTCGAATCAGTAGCCCAATTGGAAAAAGGGCCGACCCGGCAACAAATCCAAAAACCGCAGTCAGCACGCCCGTCGTCTTCCGCTCATATTGCTGCCAGTATCGGATACCTGCGACCAGATACAGCCACGAGAGCGTCGCGTCGATCCCGTATCCCATTTGATTTCGATAGACAAAAGCGGCAAGTAAAACGGCAAGCAATAGGGCAGACGAAAAGCTGAAAACATTGTCGCGTGCAGAACGCTTTGCCCGCATCCGGAAATGCAACACAGAAAGGCTGGCTGCCATCGCCACTACTGCGACGTAGTAGGGGAATGCCCTTTCAACATTCCAAACTGCCAGCGCGCTGTACGCCATCAGCGCGGTTGCCCATACCGTCATCAAAACCCGCTGCTCCCGCAGAAGATCAAGACGGGAAGCAGCGTGGACGAAGGCGATTCCCGCCATGTCCAGCGCCAACAGGGAAATTGTTGCAAGCACTGTTCCCCAGAAGCCGCCGCTCAGAACGACCAGATGTGCAGTGAAGTGCAGAAGGACAAATGTCCAGGCAATCAGCCAATAATTCACCTGCTTTCTGGCATGGTTCCGCAGCATCGACCAGAAGACAAACGCCAGCGCGGCAAAGGCAAGCAGGTACGGGATCGATGAATAGCGTAGCATAGGCAGGTCGAAGGCGATCAAAGAGAATTATTTGATCTATCATAGATCGCTGCCAGCTACCAGGCGGCAAATATTTTCCGATTAAATATTGGGGGTTACATTCCCCGCAAACCGGCATAGATCGCCAGCCCGGAAGTCACGGCTGTGACGACGACCACGATCCATCGGTAGATTCCGGATATGCGGTAGGGGGGCGGCAAGGCTCGCATGCCAAGGGCTACCAGGAAACCAAGCACCATGGGAAGTAGAAAGGCGTTCATGACTTCTACCCATATGGTCAGGGCTACCAAATCGGGGACGGCGGCTACCATTACAGCGCCCGCCAGCACGCCAACCGTGAAGACTACATAAAACCAGGGAGCCTCCAGCGGATTGTGTTCGAGCGAGTGTTTATAACCAGTTACTTCGCCAAAACCCCATGCAGCGGCCAGCGAGACCACCACGGAGGCGATCATCGCGGCTCCGAGGACGCCAAGGCTGAACAGCAATCGTCCCATGGTCACGCCCATAAACGGCGTCAGCGAATGGGTAATGTCGCCAATGGTGTTCAGGCTTGCGTATGGATTCACTTTCCCAATGGTGGCAGCGGTAGAGATCAGCACAGCAGCCATCACCAACTGCGTAACAACCGCGCCGGCAGCTGTGTCCCACCGAGCATCGCGATAGTGTTCCGGGCGCAGTCCTTTATCCGCAACCGCGGATTGCTGGTAAAAGATCATCCACGGCATGATCACCGCACCAATGTTGGCCGAGACCAGATAGAGATATGCCGGTGAAGACAAGGGGACGTGCAGCAAACCTACTGCCAGATCGCGGCCGTGCGGGTGGGCAGCGAAGGCAACCCAGAAAAAGGCAAATTCAAACAGGCCAAGGGCAATGGCTACTCGCTCCACTCGGCGGTACGATCCGGTCCACACCACAAACAACAGAAAGGCGGCAGCCAGGCTCAGACTGATCGCGCGGGGAACCCCGAAAAGCTGTCCGACGGCTGCGACGCCAGAAAATTCCGTCAGCAGTGCTCCAATGGTTGCGACGGCTAGCCCGATCACAGAGACCCAGGCCCAGGTCGCGCCAAATGTTTCGCGGATCAGCTCGCCGTGGCCCTTCCCCGTGAAGATGCCCAGTCTGACGGTCAGGTCTTGCACCACGAAGAGAACTGGCATCAGGAGAAACTGTAGCAGCAGCAGGTGGTAGCCCCACTGGGCGCCGCTCTGGGCAGCCGTAATGATACTGCCGACATCCGTGTCGGCAAGCATCACAACGATGCCAGGACCCATCACGGCCAGAAAGAGTCGCCATCGCTTCGGGGGGCGAGAAAGGTTGGAATCGGTAACGTTTTTCACAAAAGAAGCCAAACCCCAATCATAGCGGGTGTAGAAGGAACTTTTCCGGCGTCGAACAACTTTCTCATTCGATTCCCTTACTTGTTATTCCTGAATTTCGAGCAATTTATGAACTGTGCCGATATGCTGAGCGGCTATCGCAGTCATGTGGCGACCGTAGCATGGCCCCATGCCCTTGACGCGTGACGAACAGCACACCTCGGTTTTTTAAGGAACACGTATGGATCAAGCCCTTTTTGTTGTAGATGCTGGGGGAAGCGGCGGTCAACGGCGAATTGCATGTTCTCTCACGATTCGAGACCTCGATCTGAAACCCGGGGCAGGCATCGGAAGATCCAAGTGGCAGAAGCAACCTGACCGGGATGGAGATGTGATTCCAATCACTGAAGCGGCCCGGTCTCTTCGATAGGCTTTAGAAAGAATTGAAAAGCGGTCACTTCCGACCTGTTTCCGGCAGTATTGAGACACGCGTTTCAGTGGAGGGATTATGGATCCACTTCATGAAACAGCCGCTTCCTCCGCCGGCGATGAGCCACGGCTGGGAACCAGCAAAGTGAACTTCAGAAAAATTGTCATTGGCATCGATTTTTCTGGACCTGCGGTCACAGCCTTGAATGCGGACGTATCGCTTGCGGACCAATTCAGAAGCACTCTTTTTCCAGTGCATGCAGTTCCGCTGGTTCTCTATGGTCCGGGCGCAACGCCTGAGCTACTTGAATCGGATTTGAGCGGTGCTCGCGCGCATATGGACACCGTTATTTCCAAAGCCAATATTAGGCCGATCCGGCACCATGCCATCGTTGAATTCGCCGAGCCCACGGAGCTGATCGAGAGGACCGCGCAGGTACATGGCGCGGACCTGGTGGTGGTTGGCTCCCACGGCGCACACGGATTGGAGAAACTGGCGTTTGGGTCGGTCGCGGAAAGCGTACTGCGCAGAGTGCTTTGTCCGGTGCTGGTGATCGGCCCGCGTTGCCATGAGAATCTTGCTCCCATTCAATCGATCGTCTTTGCGACGGACCTCGAAATTGGCGCTTTTCGCCCGGCCCAGTTTGCGTCTTCCATTGCGGAAGAAATGAATGCACGACTGACTTTGATGCATGTAAGGGGACCGGAAATCGAAGAGGTGGAAACTTTCCCGGAGGACGTTGACGTTCGGTTGGCGCGGACACTGCGACAGCTTCTGCCGCCGGATGCTGAGCTGTGGTGTCAGCCAAAGGTGCGTGTCGAAGCGGGAAACGCCAGCGAAGAGATTCTGCGCGTTGCCCATTCTGAGGCCGCAAGCCTGATCGTTGTCGGCGTCAGAGAAAAGTCACCGCTGGCGGACCATGCTCCCTGGTCGACGCTTTCTCAGATCATCCGCGGTGCCGAGTGTCCAGTTCTAGGTGTCCGTGGCCATCTTATTTGAAGCATGCCGCCATGCTCGGTCCTTCCACAGGTTCCGGTAGACGGTTTGTTTCGCCGTGGTTTGCTCTCGATAAACGAGTGCCACGGGTCAGTCGCTGCTATGGCGCCGATAGGCTGTACCGGGATAAATCTGTATGATTGTGATGGCGGTCACTGTCCCGGTCAGGCCATATCTCCTAAGCTTCATACTGTAAAGAATCCAAGAGAACAATGGCGTTCCGGGTAGCGGGGCAGTATTTTTTCGGGGCTGGCCCAGGTGGCCGGTCGGCTCGGTGACAATCGACAGGATATAGCAGGCGCTATGGCGGCATTTGGTAGTTTCGCAATCCTTCTCGGCTTGGTTTTGTGTGCCTACACTTTCGTGGTTGGCACCATTGCCTTGCGGCAGATTGCAGTCCATCCTCAAGCTAGTTTCGGGCCGGAGCGGCTGGCGGAATCGGCGCGACGGGCGGGAATTGGGAGCTTTATTGCCCTGAGTGCGGCGGCCTTTGCGCTGATCTACTGCGCATTTACCAACGATTTTTCCGTTTCCTACATCCTTCATCATTCCAATCGGGCGCTGCCGTGGCCGTATAAATTTGCTGCATTGTGGTCCGGACAGGAAGGTTCCCTGCTGCTGTGGGCCTGGCTGCTGGCCACTTATGGGTTTGTGCTGCGCGTGCGTCACAAGGTGGATGTCAAACTGACCGCCTATGCTTCGACGATTCTGGCCGCTGTACAGGTGTTCTTCACTCTGCTGATCGTGTTTCCAGCCCCGCCCTTTGCGCTGACGCAGGGGGCTGTGCCCGCCGATGGCTTTGGCCTGAATCCGCTGCTGCAATATCCGGAGATGGTCATCCATCCCCCGATGCTGTACCTGGGATATGTTGGGTTCAGCGTTCCCTTCGCCTTCGCGCTGGGAGCGCTGATGATGCGCTACCCGGGCGAAAAGTGGATCCATATCACCCGTCGCTGGACCATGGTGACATGGTTATTCCTAACCTGCGGTATTTTTCTGGGCATGCACTGGGCCTATGCTGTGCTGGGCTGGGGCGGCTACTGGGGTTGGGATCCCGTCGAGAACGCTTCGCTGATGCCATGGCTGACGGGCACGGCATTTTTGCACTCCGTGATGATGCAGGAAAAGCGCGGCATGATGAAGTCCTGGAACGTGTGGCTGATCTTCACCACCTTCATGCTGTCGATTCTGGGTACGCTGCTGACGCGCAGTGGCTTGGTCAGTTCCGTGCATGCGTTTGCTGCATCTTCGATCGGCACCTGGTTCTGGGTGTTTCTTCTGATCGTTCTCAGCGTGTGCCTGTTTACCTATATTCTGCAGCGGGATCATTTACAGTCGGAGCATAAGCTGGAATCGCTGGTATCGCGCGAATCGAGTTTTCTATTCAACAACCTTGTCCTGCTGGCGGCCTGCTTTACGATTCTTTGGGGAACGCTGTTTCCCATCATTTCGGAATATGTTGAAGGCTCGAAAGTTACGGTCGGGCCCCCGTTCTACAACCGCGTGGCGGTGCCGATCGGAGTTTTTCTGTTGCTGCTTACCGGGATCGGCCCCATCCTGGCATGGCGCAGCACATCGTTCAAAAGCGTGCAGCGTAACTTCCTGTGGCCATGCATCGCTGGAGTGGTAACGGCGTTGGTTCTGATGGCTGCGGGGATGCGTCCCTGGCAGGATGTGGGAACGCTGTATTCCCTGATGACCTTCTCGCTGGCAGCTCTTGTGATGACTGCGGTTGGCAGCGAGTTTTGGCGCGGCGCGCGGGTCATTCAACGTCACACCGGCAAGAATATGCTGTTTTCGCTGGTGCAATTGACGCGGCGCAATACACGACGTTATGGCGGACACTTGGTTCATATTGGTGTCGTGATCGTCTTCATCGGCTTTGCCGGTTCTGCCTTCAACCAATCGAACGAGCAGGAGATGGGCTTTCACGACTCGATGACGATTGGGCCTTATCGCCTGGTCTGCCAGAGTTACACCCAGGACTCGAATGCGAATTACGACAGCGAATATGAATTGCTGAATGTGTACAAGAATGGCAAATTCCTGACGCAGATGGCGCCCGAGCGACGGTTCTACCATGCCAGCCAGCAGACCGAGACCATGGTGGCCAACCACTCCACATTAGAGCGCGATTTATATGTGGTGTATGAAGGTAGAAATCAGGATACCAATCAGCCCATCATTAAAGTGATCATCAACCCATTGGTGGCTTGGATATGGATTGGAGTCGCAGTCATGGCGTTTGGAACGCTGCTGGCTCTGGTCCCGAACATGAGCGCCGAGCAGGCCGCAAGGCCGCGCAAACAGCAGGCGGAAGAAGAAGTCGCTCTCACGGCAGGGGCGGGGGACTAGCCGATGCGCGCCCATCCAACCCATGTCCCGCGCGTAATCGACCGTTCGTTGCTGCGGACTTGGTTCCAGCTATCGGCGGCATGTCTGCTGCTGATCTTCATGGCGGGAGCTGGGGACACGTCGGCTCGCTATAAGCTGCTGGGCCATCAACTGATGTGCACCTGCAGTTGCGGCCAGGTGCTGCTGGAATGCAATCACGTGGGTTGCACAGTGTCGGCGCAGGAAGAAGCCGAATTACGCAACGCACTCAACCGTGGCGACAACAATCAGTTGATCCTGCAAGGTTTTGTGCAAAAATATGGCCCCACCGTGTTGGCCGCGCCTCCCGAGAATGGATTCAATCTTGTAGCCTGGATTGCGCCCGGACTGGTTTTCTTGCTGGCGATGTTTGGGACGGCATTGTTGATTCGCAAATGGAGGCTGCAGCCGGTCGCCATGCCTCCGGAAATGGCAGCGGACCCGCACACGAGTACGATTCTGGCGAAGGTCCGGAAAGAGACGGAACTATGACAATTCTGGCTTGTGCGGCGCTGTCGATTGGCATCTTCATCTACATTTTCTATCCTCAGTCGAAAACGGAAGAACAGACGCAGAAGACGCGCCTGGAATTTTTGCAAGAGCGCAAGGAAACGATCTACGAAAATCTCCGCGACTTGAACTTTGAATATCGGGCCGGCAAGTATCCGGAAGAAGATTACCTGGCGCAGCGGGCAAGTATGGAAAACGAAGCCGCTCAAATCCTCTCTGAAATTGAGTTCCTGGAAACCAGCATGCATGCGGCCTGAACTCATCACTCCTGTTGAATGACATTAGAAAGAGACTCAATGAAACTTCAGCGTTCCTTCTTGCTTTCTGGTTTTTGCGCCAAGCTTGCACGTTTGCCACTTTTAAGCATGGTCTTTGTCCTGGGGGTTGGCACGACTGCTGTCCTGGCAGCCACCATTTCAGGCACGGTCACGAACCAGACGACGAAAAAGCCTGCGGTTGGAGATAGCGTTGAACTGATGCGTCTGGGGATGGAGGTTGCGGCCAAGACCACCACCGATGCTCATGGTCATTTCTCGTTGGATGCCACCGACGGCGCCCCCATGCACCTGTTGCGAGTGATTCATGACAAGGCGACGTATTTTCGCCCGGTACCTGCCGGCACCTCGACTGTGAATGTGGATGTATACGATGTCGCGGAAAAGGTGGCCGGGGTTTCGACAGAAGCCGATGTGGCGCGCATCGAAGCCAGCCCCAACGGCCTGAATGTGATTGAGAACTATTTTGTTAAGAATGCTTCTTCGCCGCCGCGTACTCAGTTTGGTCCGCGTGCGTACGAAATCTATTTGCCGAAAAATGCACAGGTGGTTGCGGCCGCTGCCCAGGGGCCTGGAAGTATGCCGGTACAAACACCGCCTACGCCGCTGGGTACGCAGGGCGACTACAGCTTTGTCTATCCGCTGCGACCAGGAGAAACGCGCTTTCAGGTCAGCTACCAGATTCCGTACACGGGCAGCTTTCAGTTCCATCCCCGCGTGGCGGCGCCGGTGGATAATCTTGCCATCATCCTGCCAAAGAGCGTTCAGTTTACCGGCACGCCTGCAAGTGCATTCCAACCCATCAATGAAGATGTCAAGGTGCAGACTTTTCTTGCCAGGAATATCACGCCGGAAACGAAGCTGGCGTTTACGGTTTCCGGGACCGGACTGCTTCCCCAGGAAAATGCTGCTGGACCAGACAACGGCAATGCAGGTCAAAGCGCCGGTGCCGACCAAGGCGCGATGGGGCCGGAGGCTGCGGCGCAATCCGCGGCTGCGGACAATACGCGACCAGGGATAGGTCTCGGTGTTCCCATCGATACCCCCGATCCGCTGCATAAATATAAATGGTGGATTCTATCGCTGGCGGCGGTTTTGTTGGCGGTAGGCGCGGCTTTTCTGATGCGGCAGAACCAGCCTGCCACGGCCGCAGCCACGGGCCCATCCGTTCCACTTGCAGGCGCATCTCCTGCAACGCGACCCGCCGAGGGCTACAAGCCTCCGCTTGTCGCCACTGGAACGCGCGCAACCGGGGCGGAATCGTATCGCTCCAGGCTGATGGAATCCTTGAAGGAAGAACTATTCGCTTTGGAAACGGAGCGACTGGAAGGCCGCATTGCTCCGGAAGAATTTGACCGGCAAAAGGCCGCGCTCGAAATCGTGTTGAAGCGTGCCTTGCAGTCGGGCAAATGAAAAAATCCAGCCGAGTCCTTGTAGGCTGCAGGCGAATCGATGAAGCTACTCCTCGGCTACGCGCGCGTACTGATGTCGACCGTCGTTGGCTCAAAATTGAAGTTGCCTGCGTGAGGTATCTCTTGCTTCGGGACTACCTGCACAGGTTTCTCGTGGAGCAGCAGTTCCGTTGCTCGTACGCGAGGATCGCTGTGGAACCATCGTTGAAAGGCCTTGTCCTCTAACAGATTGGTAATTGCCAACAACGACATGCCTTGGTGATGCGCCATCCACGAGCGCACCAAGGTATATCGCGCTCCCTTTTCATGCTGCGTGCTGTCGGAATAATCCGCCGATTCGTAGAAGCCAAATTCTCCCAACCAGCCCAGCTTTTCCATCCTATGCAGGTTGGCCAGCGCATGAATGGGGTCCGCTTCCAGGGCCAGTACGGTGGCATACGGGGCAACGACGAGAGAGCCTTCCGGCGGCGGATTGATGGCTAGCGTCGGCACCCCGAACGCATGGTATTGATAGTTCCCCTCCGCATCGCGTTGGCTATGGCTGGCCTCTGAAATTCCCCACGGGATGTGTTCCCGGGCGACATATTCTCGCTGGGCACGTACCGCTCCGGGCAACGACTGAGCCAGCAACGTATCCGGGGAGGTCTGCATCCACAGCGTCGGCATCATGTACTCAAACATCGTTCCCGACCACGACAACAGAACCGGGTTACCGTCGATCATCGTGGTCTTGCGGCCCACTCTGAACCAGCTATCCTGCAACGCGTCGCCCTTCGCAATGGCGAGGAATATGGCGGTACGAGCCTCGGAAGCGAGCAGGTCATAGCAGGAGTTCAGCCGCCGATCGTTTTCTATGTCATAGCCAATCGACAGCAGGCGGCGATAGGGATCGACCAGGCTCTGGTAACCCGTCGTCTGAAAGAGGCGATCACTGATTGCAGCAATCGATTTGAGGTTCTCGATGAGCGTTGTCAGCAGTTTTTCGCTCTCTGCCAGCGCGGTCACCCATTCGTTTGAGAATTCGTTTTGCCCGGCGTCATCGTGCACTTTTTGCGCACAGGCGGTTTGCAGCTCACAGCAAATTCGCAACGAATTATCCGGGGTGTAGAAATCGAGTGGACGATTTTCAATGATCCCTTGCGATCCGACGAGGGTTGAAAACTTTGGCTGCAGCCACGGTAGATAGCTTGCGACGAAACTCACAATCGCGCGAAGCCGGATTGCCGCTGCGCTTCCCTCCAGAGAGCCAGAAGGCAGTTCCAGCGTCAGAAGCGCTGCCAACCATGCGTCGGACGGCGCTTTCCGATCTGCGCGCAACGCCGACTTTATTTTCGCGTCGGTGGCCGATGGCGTCTTCATGTCCAGCACAATATCGAGCAAACCTTGCCGCAGTGCGGTGAGCATCGATGTTTCCATCAACTCCAGGGTCCCCATCCTCAAGCTGCAGAGCGACGCCAGAAAGTTGCCGCTGTCGACCGTGGAGGCGATGTACGGGCGGATGGATTCAAGCGTCGTCGTCGAGTACCAGTTCAGTAAATGCCCTTTCCACTTGGGAATTTGGTCGAGCGTTTCCAGGTTTGCAAGTGTCTGTTCTGCATATTCCGGCAATGTCAGGTACCCCAGAATCACTGCAGCCTGGCGCGCATTCAGTTGCAATCCGGCGTTCGTTGGGGAGATGCGCAAGGCTTTGCGATATCCCTCTTCCTGCACGTTGTCCGGCACAAGCCCGTGGTTGTTTTCCTCCGCGTACTGCGCGAAGTAGCGCCAGGTCCGCCATGCAATCTTGCGCATGAATCGCACATCGGCGTCGGAAAGGTTCACTTCCAGATGTGAAGACCGGTTCAACCACCATGTGATGGGCTTGGCCAGAGACCAGAGAACCAGAATGGGTAATGCCCACGGCAGAGCCGAGAGACGCACCGACACGACAAGAAGCAGAAGCACGACCGACAGCAATGGAACCAGTCCCATAGTGATCTCGACTGGCGTGCGTTTGCTTGTTCCCGTTTCGGCCTCGGCTGCGGTTTCCCATTCCAGGAGGCGTTTGCCCGTTACAAAACTTCGGACCAGGGAGCGCATGATGGCGTCGCCCATCAGAAGAGTTTGATGAGCGAGTAACGCGAAATTCAGGGCCGTCGAGAATAACAATACCAGGGAATCTCGAAGCGCTTGGCGGACATATCCACGCTGCTCCGCCATGCTGGCTTGAACCAGGGAAAACAGAAATTGCACAACCACAGGGACGATTACGATCAGCAGGGTTGCCAGTGTCCAGTAGCGAGCACTGCCGGGCAGCCAAAGCCAGCCGGCAACCAGCAGCAGGAAAGTCGCAGGCTCGACCACGCTGCGCCTCAAGTTGTCGAAAATCTTCCATCGGGAAATGTTGGAAGTAGGATTTTGTACCAACTGGCCGGAATCATTGGGGACGCGTCCCAGCAACCATCGCAAGATTTGCCAATCTCCGCGTACCCAGCGGTGTTTTCGTCGATTTTGGGCGCTGTAATGCGATGGATAATCGTCCATCACTTCGACATCTGTCAACAGGCCCACGCGTGCGTATGCGCCCTCGATTAAATCGTGGCTCAGCAGGGAATTCTGAGGGAAGCGGCGATCCAACACGGTGTGAAGAACCTGAATCTCATACAAGCCCTTTCCGGTGAAAATGCCTTCGCCGTACAGGTCCTGATATACGTCGGAGATGGCGCGCGTATAAATATCGAAACCTGTTTGGCCGGAATAAATCGCGGCGAGTCGTGAGCGTGCGACCGAGTGCACGGCGACACCGACTCGAGGCTGCATTATCCCGTATCCTTGCGTCACGACCCTTCTATGCGGATCCAAGATGGCCTGGTTGAGCGGGTGCGCCATCGCTCCTACCATGCGATGCACAGAATCGCGTGGCAGCTTCGTGTCGGAATCGAGCGTCAAAACGTAACGCATTCCATCCAGGATGGTGGGATCGCCCGCTTTGTACGGAAAACAATCCATGCCTCCCATCACCAGACGGTTCAGGTCCAACAATTTTCCTCGCTTGCGCTCCCAACCCATCCAGACGCCTTGTCGCGGATTGAACACGCGATGCCGATGCAGCATCAGGAAGGTACCGCTGTGCGCGCCGGCGTAACGTCGATTTAGATCGTCGATCAGTTGGCCAGCCAGCAGCACCAGCGGATGAGTATCTCGCTCCAGTGGCTTCTCTGCCGAATCCGGCAGGTCAGTTAGTAATGCATAGTGAACGTTCGGATCTTGATTTGCCAGACTACGGACTTCCAATTCATCGACAAGACCTCGTACTTGCTGTTCGTTCAACAACAGCGTTGGAACAGCCACCAGGGTTTTGCAATCGTCGGGGATGCCCTCAGAAAAATCGAGTTTCGGCAGCACCTGCGGTTTCAGAATTGCGCTGACGGTGTGGTTCATCAACTCCACTGCCCCTTGGGATACAGGCAGCAGAAGAAGCAGAAACGCAAAGGCCAAACTTCCGAGTGGATTGTAAAGGGGTACCAGCGGCAGGATGATAGCAGCCATGGCCAGCAGGGCGATGGTTTGGATCCCCCCGATATAGAAATCGTCAGGATAGGCGCGCAAAGTTGTGCGTACGCGATCCAGAATACGAGGATGAAAATCGCATCGCTTTCGAAGTTGGTTTAGCCCATCATCCACCAGGTAGTAGCCAATATGAGAACAGCGTTTTGTAATGCGCTCGTTGACGTTGGGTTGCTGTGATGAATCGCGTGCCATCGTCAACGCCATCCTGGCAACCTCCACTTCATTCAATGGCGATCGCGCCGCTACCTTGGCTACCGCGATCCGATACATATCGCGGCTCTCAAAATCCATATGAGAATACGTGTTGGCGGGATCCTGGCGCAGAACATCTTCGAATGGAACCAGGGGCTCCAGAATGTTCGACCAGACTGGCAAGCTTACTTCGTGCAGACAAAGCAGAGCTGCCTCGAGAGCGGCATCGCTGGCAGGCAAGTTGCTGAACGCCCCTGGTGCCTGAGCCAGAATTTCTTCCAGTAGAGCCAGTTTCAAGGCAACCGGAAAGGTCCACAGTTCCCGAAGACTGAGCGGCTCTTCGACTTGAAAGCCTTGCAGAAAGCTGGAAAGCCCCGGCAAGCTCCACTGATATTTTGACGCGTGCAGCAGAGCTTGTGCGACGCCAAGAATTCTCGGCGTCTCCAGCCCTGTGACACTGCGCGCGAACGGTAATTTGACCAGGATGCGTAACGTACTTTGAACCTCAATTGCGGAGGATCGCAGCAGGCGTGTGCTACCTTCGAGTCGCTGAATGCCGGGCGCTTTCTCTCCTTGCTCAGTTGACCGCTGTACGCGGACTTGCTCCTCTGTATAACGCGCCAGCGCAAAGGCCGAAGCCACCGCCAAGAAAGTCTGCTCTTTGAATTGCTTCGTGCTGGAGTGCTGCATCAGCATTGCCTGGCGGCTTGCGAACGCATGGCCTTTCGTGCTCAGTTCGGGGTCGAATGTGTTGGGAGAGTTCATCGGTAGCTCGCTGCCTGCATTTCAAACATTTCTGCGTATAGGCCCCCAAGACGAATCAGTTCTTCGTGGGTCCCCTCTTCGGTCAAAACTCCGTGGGAAAGAACAACAATGCGGTCTGTCATCTTGACGGTAGAAAAGCGATGGGAGATGAGGAGTGCCATTTTTCCTCGAGTCAACTCCGCGAAACGCTGAAAGACTTCCTGTTCGCTGCGTGCGTCCAGCGCTGCCGTCGGCTCATCCAGAATCAATAATTGCGCATCTCGCAGATAGGCCCGCGCCAACGCCATCCGTTGCCACTCGCCGCCGGAAAGATCGACTCCACCCTCAAACCGTCGCCCCAGTTGCTGCTCGATCCCTCCAGAGAGTCGCGCAATCACCTCGTTTGCGAGACTCATTTGCGCTGCTTGCTCGATCCGATCCAGTCGATCGCGCTCTTCAATGCGGCCGACTGCGATGTTGTCTCTTGCCGTCATCTCATAGCGCATAAAATCCTGGAAGATCACCCCAATCTCGTGGCAAAGATCTTCCATGTCGTAATCTCTCAGGTCAACGCCATCGATGAATATCTGCCCCTCTGTGGGGTCATACAGACGTGTGATGAGTTTTACGATGGTGGTTTTGCCCTGCCCATTTTCCCCGATCAGCGCGACGCGTTCTCCGGGACGAAGGTGGAAATTGAAGTCCTTCAGGACAAGCCGCGTAGTCCCAGGATAGGCGAATGAGACATTCCTAAACTCGACGCCTTGTCGTATCGGTCGAGGGATTTTGATGGCATTCGGTTTTGACTTGACCGTAGGCTCCATGGCAAAAAAGCCGAGAAGGTCTGTTAGAAATAAAGCCTGATCGGCAACGCCGGAAGCATTTACAAAAATCTGCTGCAGGTAGGCACTTACCTGCAGAATGGCATTGATCAAGACGAAGAGGTCCGCGACCTTGAACCTTCCCTCGATCGTATCCCACAAGGTGAGGGCGTAGGCGGTGTAATAGCTTGCGGTCGCGAGCATCGACAATGCAACACCCGCCAGCAGTCGACGCTTAGAAAGGCCGACGTTTTGCCGGAATATCGTGTCCGCCATTCCACGAAAACTGCTGACAAGAAAATCCCGCAGGCCAAATAGCTTCAGTTCCTTTGCGGCTTCTTTGCTGCCACCCACGTCCCGTAAGTAGTCCATCTTGCGCCGCAGCGGTGTCTGCATAAAATTCTTGGCGTATCCAAGAAAAGCGAAGTGGCTCTCTCCCAGCAATGCCGGAATGGTCCCGGCAATCAACAGTACCAACAGCAACGGCGAATAGCTCGCAATGTAAATCGATAACGTAAATGTCGTCAGGATTTGCTGCGTCAGAGTCCCCATCATCTGGATCATCGCAATGCGGTCAGTAGCCTGTGCCTTAGCCCTCTCCAGTCGATCGTAGTAATCCGGATTCTCAAAGGCAGTAATGTCGAGCTGGGAAGCATGCTCGATGACACGAATGCTGATGTGCTGCATGTAGAGATCGCCCAACAGGCTATCGCAGAATCCCACAGCGCGCGACAGGATGGCGGCCAGGGAAGCGAGTCCAAACTCCAGTCCGACGACCCACCAGAAATGAGGAGGGAAAGCGCTATGGTCCCGCAGGCTGATGACAACTTCATTGACCAGCCAGCGAGAAACTTTCAGAATCGCTACCGGAGTCATCGCCAGCGCGATTCGCAGGGCCATCGACCATACGACGGTTTTCGGTCCGCACTCCCACACTATATGCATCACTGGCGGGATGTTTCGCATGGCGCTCAGCCGCGATCGCCATGTGTCGCCGTACGATTTGTTGGTTGTTGTTTCTGTCACTGCTGGCCGGCAACGCATCTATATAGATAGAGTCAGGAACGGTTTCAACCAAGCAAGAGCAAGGTAAAGCAACGCATTAGGGCTTTTGACAATGGAGTGCTGTGGGACCCGACACTTCCAGCTTAGATGAAGATGCAGTCTTTTTGTTTGTCTTCTTTAAAACGAAGGCATTCTCATAAAATCAACCAATATGACCCAACGACCGATTGAATCCTGTGGTGTGATTGGCGATTTGCACACCGTAGCCCTGGTAGCGATGGATGGCACCATTGATTGGTGTTGCCTGCCACAGTTCGACTCACCCAGCGTGTTTGCTGCCTTGCTGGATGAGAAAAAAGGCGGCCATTTCAAGCTGGCGCCGGTACAAGCCGGAACCAACCGCCAGATGTATATGCCGGAAACCAATGTTCTGCTCACTCGCTTTCTGCGTTCGGACGGCGTCGGTGAAGTCATCGACTTTATGCCGGTATGCAAAAACAATAAAGCGCGAAGTGAATGGATCATGCATGAGATTGTGCGAATCGTGAGGGCTGTACGCGGAGCGGTTCGTTTTCGACTCGAGTGCGCTCCAGCGTTTGATTATGCTCGCACTCAGCATCAGGCTAGCTTGATCGAAGGAGGAGTTTTATTTGAGACGGAAGAAGAGCGCATGGTTTTGCTTGGCCCAGGCGATTGGCAGATTCAGGATGGCATAGTGATTCAGGACTTTACTTTACAGCCTGGCGAAACGGCAGAGTTCGCGTTGCGGTACATCCCGAAAGAAAATGCCGATGGCCTCACGGCACCCGTCGATGGAAATCGTTTAATGAATGAAACTCTCGCCTTCTGGCGCGAGTGGCTGTCCCACTGCAAATATGAAGGTCGCTGGCGAGAAACTGTTCTTCGCTCCGCGCTGACGTTGAAAATGTTGACTCATTATCCCACCGGCGCGATCGTCGCATCGCCTACATGCAGCCTGCCGGAGGAAATCGGCGGAGTGCGCAACTGGGACTATCGATATACATGGGTACGCGATGCCGCTTTCACCGTTTTCTCGCTCGTGCGCCTGGGCTTTCCAGACGAGGCGACTGCTTTTATTGAATGGCTGGCCATGCGAATCCATGAAGCGACGGGCGCGCAAGGCCCTCTAAATACGATGTACAGCATCGACGGTGTCAGCGATCTGCCGGAGTTCACGCTCGATAACCTCGATGGCTACCGCCATTCTCGACCAGTCCGTGTCGGGAATGCTGCTTCGGGCCAATTGCAGCTCGACATCTATGGCGAGATGATGGACGCGATTTATCTCTACGACAAGCACGTATCTCCAATCTCCTACGACCTATGGATGCGCATTCATGGAGTGCTAGTCTGGGTGGCGGAAAATTGGAACCAGCCTGACGATGGTCTGTGGGAGGTGCGAAGTGAGCGCCAGCAATTTGTGTATTCCAAATTGCAATGCTGGGTCGCGTTGGATCGCGGCATTCGTCTTGCAATCCAGCGGAGTCTACCACTCGACCGTGTGAAGCTGGAAACGGAACGAGATCGCATCTTCGCGTCGATTATGGAAAATGGCTGGGACGAACAACAGCAAAGTTTCACCCAATCCTACAAGTCGAAGTCGCTGGACGCGAGCAATTTGATGATGCCGATTCTCAAGTTCATCGCGCCCAGGGATCCGCGCATGCTCAGCACTATCGACCGCACGATGGAAAAGCTGGTCTCCGATAGCCTGGTTTATCGATATGAGCTGGACGGAAAGCTTGCGACCAGGGATGGTTTAACCGGGCACGAAGGCACATTCAGCATGTGTACCTTCTGGCTGGTGGATGCACTGGCGCGCGCGGAACGTCTCGATGAAGCGCGATTTATCTTCGAGAAAATGTTGAGCTATGCCAACCACCTTGGACTTTATTCCGAGGAGATCAGTGCAACCGGGAGCGCCCTTGGCAACTTCCCGCAAGCATTCACGCATCTGGGACTCATAAGTGCTGCTCTGCATTTAGATGAAAAGCTGCGGAGGTAAATGTCATTCCCCATACAACCGAATCGAAGTTTTCTGGCTCCGGCAATAAGTCGTGGACGCAAACGTTTGGCCCCATCATTCAGCAAGATGGATGTTTGTTTCAGCTATGGGCGCGCCCTGGAGCGAAAATTGAGCTCTTGATTGAAAGTGATCCTGCACAGCCACCCATTTCCATGTCTCCAGACGAGCACGGAATCTATCGAGCTCATGTTAACGGTGTCAGCGCAGGAACGCGCTACCGGTTCAAGATCGACGGAGCAGGCCCGTTTCCTGATCCGGCCTCACGTTTTCAGCCGCTGGGTGTGCATGGTCCCTCTCAGGTGGTCGCGCTGGACCGATTCCAATGGAACGCCAACGACTTTCAAGCGCCATCGCTGCGAGACTTGGTCATATACGAACTGCATGTGGGTACGTTCACGCCTGCAGGCACATTTCTTGCGTTGATTGAAAAAATTGATCATCTGAAGCAACTGGGTATCAATGCAATCGAGCTGATGCCCATCGCGGATTTCGCCGGGGAACGTAACTGGGGCTATGACGGTGTCTCGCCATATGCGCCCGCCCATAGTTACGGCACGCCGGATGACTTTCATCGATTAGTGGATGAAGCTCATGCCGGAGGAATTGCCGTCTACCTCGATGTTGTTTACAACCATCTCGGCCCGGACGGCGCGTATCAGTCGGCTTTTGCGTCTCAGTTTTATACGCAAAAACATAAGACGTTGTGGGGAGACGGATTGAATTTCGATGCCGAGGGACGAGACAGGGTTCGCGCCTATTTTATTGAGAGCGCCTTGGCGTGGATATACGATTATCACTTGGATGGACTGCGTGCGGATGCGACCGACACCATCCGAGACGACAGTGAGCCGCATTTCCTGACCGAGCTGACAGATCGTGTGCATCAAGCGGCGCGTTCACTCGGAAGAAACATTGTTCTCATCGCGGAGGATGCGCGGAACGAGCGTAAAGTTGTCCTTCCGCCGGCACAGGGAGGACACGGATTCGACGCTGTGTGGTCCGACGATTTCCATCATCATATGCGTCGCCGCCTTGCCGGGGACAGCGACGGCTATTACCGCGATTTCGATGGGACGACCGAAAGCATCGCCAGGACCATTCAAGATGGCTGGTATTTCACCGGACAATTTGCCGGCTTTCACGGGCATCCTCGCGGAACGAGCCCGAGTGGGTTGAGCTTCGCGTCGCGCGTGTTCTGTATTCAAAATCATGACCAAATCGGCAATCGCGCTTTTGGTGAAAGATTGTCCTCACAGATTTCCTTTCCGGCATGGTGCGCTGCGAGTGCGTTATTGCTCCTGTCTCCCGAGGTCCCATTGCTGTTTATGGGGCAGGAATGGGCAGCGCCAGAGCCATTTCTTTTCTTCACCAATCATCATGATGAACTGGGGCGCCTTGTCACCGAAGGCAGACGCAAAGAGTTCGCGCGCTTCTCTGCATTCTCCGATCCAGCCAATCGAAAATCCATTCCCGATCCCCAGCAACCTGAAACATTTCGCCGCAGCAAATTGGACTGGGCGGTCTGCCAGAGTGAACAGCACGCCCGTTGTCTGCGCTGGTATCAGACACTATTACATATCCGGAAACAGCTATTATGCGAGGCTGACTTTCAAGCTTGCCGGGCATTGAATGAGAAAGCGATTGAATTGCATTGGAAATCATCGAACGGAAAGTTCTATGCCATTGTGGCTCTTGAGAACTCCACATCTGTCAGTGATCAATCCTGGCGAGACATGACCGTGGTTCTATCTAGCGATGGCAGCCGTTTCCTGATGGATTCTCGCTCCATCGACTTGCATACAGGTACACTATCCTTTGAGCGAGCGGGTGCAGCGCTGCTTGCTAGCGGCGATCTAGCCCGTATTGCGGAAGAACGGCTTGAATAATGGATCGAAGAAACGTCAGCGCTACGTATCGGCTACAATTCAACGACAAATTCCGATTCGCCGACGCTGAAGCACTCATTCCGTATCTCCATAATCTCGGTGTCAGCCACATCTACGCTTCGCCGGTTTTCGAGGCGCGTCCCGGAAGCCAAAGCGGCTACGACACGTGCGACTTTTCCCGGATCAGCCCAGAGCTTGGCGGAGAAGAAGCGTTCAATTCCCTGGTGGAAGCGTTGCACCGCCATGGAATGGGAATGATTGTCGACTTCGTCCCCAATCACATGAGTGCCCATCCGCAATGGAACCAGTGGTGGCGTAGCGTGTTGGCGAATGGTCCGTCGTCTTCCGTCTCGGAATATTTTGACGTCGATTGGAATCCTGTCAACTCAAATCTTCACGGCAAGGTCTTGCTGGCGATTCTGGGCAGGCAATACGGCGATGTCCTCGAGTCGGGCGAATTGCGCATCGCTTATCAGGATGGCGAGTTTTGCCTCCTATATGGCGACTACAACTTGCCGCTCAATCCGCGTCAGATGAAAGTGCTACTTCGCCATCGATCGCACGAAGTGGCGGAGTCATCTGATATCGATGATGCAACCCGCCAGGAGTTCGAAAGCATTCTGTTTCACCTGGATCACATCCCGGGCTATCAACAAGCCGGTTTGATGGCACGCGCTGATCGCGAGCGCGAGACCGCTGTCGCGACCCATCGGCTGACACGAGTGATGCAGCAAAGCCCAGCGCTGCGTAAACACCTGGAAGCTGTCATCGAGGAATACAACGGTATTCCAGGCCAGCCAGAATCGTTCGATCTAATGCATGAACTGTTGGAGCAGCAGCCCTATCGACTCTCCTACTGGCGCACTGCGATGCAGGAAATCAACTATCGCCGCTTCTTCGACATTAACGACTTGATCGGCTTGCGTATGGAGTACGAGCCATTGTTTCGTGTCGCCCACGCCAAATTGATTGAGTTGACCGAGAAGGGTGCGATCGACGGGATAAGGCTTGACCACATTGATGGATTGCTTGATCCACAGCAGTATCTGTTGCAGTTGCGTGCAGCTACCGCAAAATCAGTGCAGCCGATTTATCTGGTGGTCGAGAAAATATTGGCGCGGCAGGAATGGTTAAGTCCAGAGTGGCCCGTGGACGGAGCAACCGGCTATGAATTCCTCGCCCTGCTGAACGGGCTGTGGGTCGAAGAACGGAATCTTCCCGAGATTGACCAGATTTATCTTCACTTTCGTGAGCGCAGGAAGCCGGACAGGGATGCCGTTTACCACGCCAAGAAATTGATTACCGCTTCCTCGATGGCGAGCGAATTGAATGTCCTGGCGCATGAGTTGAATCTTCTTTCCGAAGAAAATCGCCGTAGTCGCGACTTCACACTCGACGGTCTGCAAGAGGCGTTGCGCGAAGTGGTCGCTTGCTTTCCTGTCTATCGAACCTATATCTCTGCGCAGGGCTTTAGCGCCACCGACGAGACGGCTATCGACGAGGCAATTGGTCAAGCGAGGCGCCGGAATCCAAGTATCGACTATTCCATTTTTGAATTCATCCGGAGTCACATTTGTCCCGTGCGACAGCCGGATGAACCTGAAGAGAACTTTGCGCAGCGCCTCCGGTTCGCGATGAAGTTTCAGCAATACACCAGCCCGGTGCAGGCAAAGGGCATGGAAGATACCGTGTTTTACCGCTATAGCCCATTGGCCTCGTTGAATGAAGTGGGTACCGGAACCGGACGCCGAGTGACGACTCTCCAGGAATTTCACGACGCCAACATTCATCGCATGGAACGCTGGCCGAATGCGATGTTGACGACCTCTACTCACGACACCAAACGCGGCGAAGATGCGCGCATGCGCATCCATGTTTTGACTGAGATGCCAGAAGAGTGGAGATCGAATTTGCTGCAATGGTCTCACGTGAACGATGGCGCAAAGACGATGGTGAACGGGCATCCCGCTCCGGATCGCGGCGATGAATATCTGTATTACCAGACGCTGATCGGAATGTGGCCTCCCCGACAGAAAGCGCCGGACGAGGACACCGTCAACCGCATGAAGGCGTTCATGGATAAGGCACTGCGAGAGGCAAAGGTTCATACCAGCTGGGTCAATCCGTCGAATGAGTACGACGGCGCCGTTGAGAAATTTGTGGAGCAGTCTCTGCGCGGCACATCCTCGTCAGCGTTCCTTGCTTCCTTCATTCCATTTGCAGATCGAATCGCAACTCTGGCGGCGTGGGAATCGGTTTCTCAGATTGCTTTGAAGCTGATGAGTCCCGGCGTTGTCGACACCTACCAGGGAGGTGAATTGTGGAACCTCAGTCTGGTTGATCCGGACAATCGTCGGGCCGTCGATTATGACACACGCCGGCAGCGGCTGGATTCACTGACGAAGCATGTCGTCGATCCGCATCTCTCGTTTGAGAAGCGCTCTCGGGCGATCGCTGAGGTTTGCCACTCCTGGTGGACCGGCGATGTGAAACTGTTGTACGTCGCGCAGGGACTACGGCTGCGAGAGCAGCAGCACGACCTGC
>JAJZCA010000356.1 GCA_021798735.1 Acidobacteriota bacterium
AGCGCCTCGGCGAGGGCGTCGTGCTTGTCGGTTCCGCCCAGTCGGAGGGCAAAGTCGCGCTGATTGCAGGAGTGACGGCAGGTCTGGTCAAGCGCGTGCAGGCCGGCAAACTCGTCGGCGCTGTGGCAAAGCTGGTGGACGGCTCCGGCGGTGGCAAGCCGGAGATTGCCGAGGCCGGCGGCAAGGATGCGGCGCATCTGGATGCCGCGCTGGCCGCAGCACCAGGCATTGTCGGCGATCTGCTGGGATGAGGGCGGGGCACTGGATGCTGCTACCCCGCAGTGAAAGAAGCTCGCAGTGGATTGTCCTTGTACCTCAGATCGGTTATGAGTGGGGCTACACGTCCGGACTGTTCTTCGCTCCGGTCTTCCATCGCATCGGATCCGAAGGATTATTTCCCTTGAGGTTTCAATTGCAGATGAGCGAAGTAGGCCTCGGTTCCTACTCCAATCCACAGAGCCACTGCGCCGCTGCAATCTCCAAGCTTGAGATCGTTCACGAGCAGTGTCGGTTGCGATGCCCGGTTCACGTAGAGCCGCATCCTGACACCGTTAATCTCGATTCTGAGATGCGTCCATGCGCCGGGAACCAGGTCCACATATGACTCGTATTTGCCGGGTGATTCTTTGCGCAACTTCAGCCATTCATTGTTGGGAAATGAGGCGTACTGCGCCGAGTGGTTTCGGCGCTCCTGATCGTCGGCGCGCCCGTTGGTGGGACGGATGTAGACATAGTCATACCGGGTGGCGTCCGGTGGCACGCGAAAAGCAATTCCGGCAAACCCTCGCGCAAGAGCTGGCGCATGCACCCGTGGCATCGCGGCAACATCGACATCGATCGTACCGTTATGAAAAGACGAACGCGGAAGAAGAACGATGCCTCCGCCGGTTCCTGATTGCTGCATGTTGTAAGCGGCGTCTGCACCTGGCAGGGACGTTACACGAACGGCCTTGCGACCTCGATACGACGCACACTCCACCGTAACATTCTTTGGCTGAAATCCCTTGCAAGCGTCCAATGGAAAAGACTGAGCCGCCACTCCCCGAGAGAGAAGTTGTCCGGCCAGAAAGACCGCACTGAGCATATGTTGGCGATGAATCCGAGATACTCTGAAACGCATACGGGTAGGTTCCTCGATGCTGGTTGATCGGCTTACTCAGCCGGTTGTGAAAGAGGCATCCCTTTTGTGCCAGCGTAAAACACGATGAACGTGGCCGGCTGATCCCCGACGATGCCGCGGTGTGCCGTATTGACCGTTTCCGGCATGACCTGTCCTTGCGTGAAATGCTTCCTGCGTCCCTCTTTGTCTTCCACCATGATCTCGCCGGAGAGAACGTAAGCAAAGCTCGGCATCGGATGTGAATGCCAGGTAAGTTCCTTGTGTGCCGGGATGGTGATTTTCGCCACGACCGGCTCTGCAATGCCCTCTGGGTATGCACCGTAGGCAACGCCATTCCAGGAGGTTTCCACTCGCATCAGCTCCTGGATTTCTACGCCGTGGTCAGTTTGCCGGCTTACACTCGCGCTTTTTCCGCTCTCCAGAAAAGACTGAACGTCGCTGGCGAATTGAAATGGGTTTTTGAGAGCTAGAAAGTGGTCACCCTGTTCCGCTTTGGAGTAAACGTAGAGGGTCGAATTCGGAATGACCGAGTGCATCCATCGCTGGCTCGGAACATTCGC
Organism: Acidobacteriota bacterium; assembly: GCA_021798735.1. Lineage (GTDB taxonomy): Bacteria > Acidobacteriota > Terriglobia > Terriglobales > Acidobacteriaceae > JAKAAZ01. The sequence continues at coordinate 1,681 of JAJZCA010000356.1, forward strand.
GCTGTACTCGCCGGTGAAGATGGCTGTCGGGACATTGATTTTCGTCCGTATCACGTCACGCCAGTCGATGCTTGCGTGGTCGTACATGATGCGGCTGACCGCATCTGTGTCGACCGGAACCATCGCGCGGGCAAAGGCCTCCGAGTTCGCGTAGGGCAGTGAATCCATGGCGTTGTAGCGCTCCATCAGGGAAACGCCAGTGTGTCCCGACATCACTTCACCCACTTGCTGCACGGAATCGGCGATGGCGCCGGACTGGAGTCGTTCCTCTGGAGTCATTCCAGGACGACTGAGAATGGTTGGCGGCTCGTCAATCAGGATCAGCTTCTCGATTCCTTCCGTTCCGAAGAGATCGATATATCCGTATAGGATGGAAACACCCATCGACCAGCCGCAGTAGTCGGCGGACTTCACTCCGATGTGCCGATTGAACTCGCGGAGGTCCATCGCGTATCGATCGATTCGATTGCCGTAATCCACCTTTTGCGAAAGTCCCTGATTGCGCTCGTCGAGCACGTAAACGTGATAGTGCTTGCTCAACAGGTAAAGCACGTTGACGTAGTTGGCTCCATTTGCCGACCATGCCGGAACGAAGATGATCGGCTTTCCCGATCCCGCCTCCCAGTAGGCGAGCTTTACACCGTCGTCTGTCTGAAAGAAGTTGATTTGCAGGTCCTTGAAATCGGAGAGCTTTGCAGGAAGCCCGTCGATCCTGTTGGGGAAGATGAAGTCTTTGCCCAGAACATTCAAGGCGGGCGCAGCCAGCGAATTGCTCGCTGATGCGGTGAGGAGCGCAGCGGCAATCGTGTTCAGTTTCGCTTTTGTCATTGGCATTTGTGTTTTCACTCGCTCTTTTGACGAGACTCACAGCACAAATGTGAAAGCAATTCGGCGGAAGATAGATTACATACCGGTTGAAGCGGTATCGTTCAATTCGGACAACTTCGACCACAGAGGGAGAGGACCATGACTCTTGAGGACGCGGCACGGCGGGCAATTGCAGGAGACAGGGCTGCGCAGGAGCAGTTGGCTGGCGCATTGCAGGGCGGCATCTACGGGCTTTCGCTGAGGATGTTGTGTAACCGCGAGGACGCCGAAGATGCAACGCAGGAGATACTGATTCGCATCGTCACCCGGCTTTCCCAGTTTGATTTCCGCAGCAAGCTGAAGACCTGGGCGTATCGCGTGGCAGTCAACTACATCCTGGATCTGAAAAAGAGCGCGACGGAACGCCTGCAGATGACCTTTGAACAACTGGCCGAGGATATTACCAGCGGATTGGGCGAGGCTGTCCTGCCCGAAGTTGAGGAATCGCTCCTGGTGGAAGAAATCAAGATCGGATGCAGTATGGGAATGTTGCAGTGTCTGGATCGGAACCATCGACTGGCATACACTCTGGGCGAGATCATGGAGATGCAGGGACCGGAGGCTGCGGAAATTCTCGATGTTTCCCCCGAGCTGTTTCGCAAACGTCTGCAACTTGCCAGGAAGGAGATGCTGCACTTTATGAAAAGCTATTGCGGCCTGATCTCGGATAAGGCACCCTGCAGATGTAACCGACAGATTTCGTCGGGCCTGCGGTCGGGCCGGATTCACGAGGAACGGTGCAATTACGCAGCAGCTTCTCGATCGTTCACGCAGATACGGACGATGGTGCAGCAGGTGGAAGAGGCGCGATGGGCACTGCAGGTGCATCGCACCAATCATCCACGCGAAGCGTCCGTTGACTTCACTCGACGACTGATTGGGATTCTTGCAATTAATCCAGCGTCCAATGGACAGACGTAATGAAGCTCCACGACCGAGATGATGCACGCCCAGATGCTGAACTGGGGGCGGCATGGCGATGTATTTCGTACAAATCAGATCTCAGCGTCCGATCCGGCCAGGCAGCCGTTCACGGCACGCTGTTGTATTCCTCGTCCGTGACCGGCTTGAGCCAGATGGTTGGCCCTTTCTGCGTCGGCGTAATCGCGATGTAGGCAAAGCTGCTGTGTCGCGCTGCCGCGTGCCAATGCTCCACACCCGGAGGGCACTTGATCACATCTCCCT